>SKWY01000340.1 GCA_007128675.1 Deltaproteobacteria bacterium
CCCAATCCCCTCCAGCGGCCTTCATCAAGCGAGCGTCTCCGTTTCCAACGAAGTGTGGGCGGGGGATGGAAGAGTTTTCGATGCAGCCTTGCGACAGGGCTTCGATCTTCATTCACAGGACTTGGCCGATCTCGATTTCTTTCTCGTTTCTTCGCCGGCGGGTCTAACCAACATGCTGGAGGCAAGAGGGGGTTGGGACTGGGGACACAGGAGCCTTTCATGGGCCGCGCTGTCTGGGCGGCTTGTAGGAGAGGGTGACGCGGGACTCGTTGCCCGCTGGATGTGGTTGCTACCGCAGGCCGGAACTCGTTTGACGGCGGGGCTAGACGAGCTCTTTGCCGCCGGAGCGATGCCGCCACTTGAGAAGGCGGCTACTCACGAGGCGGTTGTTGGGCTCGTTTCGCCGCGAGTAAGGGGGCTGATGCTTCGTTACGATGTCAGCCTCGAGCTTACCGACGATCCTCGTGCCCCGCAGCATCGAGCCATTGCTACCTACCTCTCGGCCTGCCGTTGCTGGTCCGGCACGCTTTCTGCCACGTGGCCTCCAGGAAGATCCGTCCCCGAGATCTCTGTAGGCGTTCAGCTTAGCGGCATTGGCTCTACGGGGGACGCCGTGGGAGGTAGTTGATGAATGCCAATGCACGGCTGCCTGACCGAAATTGTCGGGATCGAACTCGAGTCCAGTTCCGTGAGGAGCTTCGAGGACGGGGCGATTCGAGCGTCTGGACGCATAAGGGGCTCTTGGTGAGGTCTGATGACTGCTAAAGCCAGCTCGAACGTCCTCGTCATCGACAACTACGACTCGTTCACCTTCAATCTCGTGCAGTACCTACTCGACCTCGGAGCAGATGTGGTCGTCAGGCGAAACGATGCCGTTTCCATCCGGCAGATACGGAGGATGCGCCTGAGCGGCATCTTGCTCTCTCCAGGTCCAGGTAGTCCCGATGGCGCGGGCATTACCCTGGATGTCATCCATGCCTTTGCCGGCAGGCTTCCCTTGCTCGGTGTATGTCTGGGGCACCAAGCAATAGGCGCTGCATTTGGGGCGAAGGTGGTCCGAGCCAAAAAGGTCATGCATGGGAAGACCTGCCTTGTTCATCACGAGGGCTTGGGTGTGTTTCGAGGCATTGAGAGCCCCTTTCGGGCGACTCGGTACAACTCCTTGATCCTTTGCAGGAAGAGCCTTCCAGATGAGGTGAGGGTGACGGCGCTTACAAGTACGGGTGAAGTAATGGGCATTGCTCATCGGAGTCTTCCGATGGAGGGTGTTCAGTTTCACCCCGAGTCGGTGCTCTCGGAAAACGGCCACATGCTACTGGAGAACTGGCTTCATGGCCTCGGGCCTTCAGACAGAGGCGACCCTCTCGTACTCTAGGATCTCTCTCGGGCTCCAAAGCCCCTCTTGCTGTCCTCCTACCGGATGCCGGTCGGAGCCGATCCGTGGCTTCCAGTATTCGTGGGTTCGCCACGTGGTTTCGGCGGTTGCCCTCTGCCTCTTCTGTTGGCGCAAAGATGGGGCGTCCGTGGGACAAGGCCGGAATCCAAGAACTCCTAGGGCTCGTAACTAGCATGTCTTGCGATAATCCTCGCAAGACCCGGCACGGCCGACTCCACATGCTTCTTGGCCGTACCCCGGAGCTTCTTGTAAGCGCCGCGCACTGGGGCGCTGGCCTCATCTATTCGGGCGTCAGTGACGCTCAAGAGCGCCTCGGCGGCTTGCGAGCTTCTATTTTCGAAATGCTCCACCGGCTCGCTAGAGGAAAGCGCCTCGGACCAAAGCGGATCTAGGGCGTCGGCGAACTCGGGGAGGAGGTGCTCGACGACCATCTTGACGAAGCCTGGCCTTATTCCCTTTACCAGGCGATATGCCGCCTTGAGGGGTACGCTTGTAACACCTCGTTTCGAGGCGACCTCGTTGTCCACCAGAGTGACGCATTCCGATACGACGGCCTCTTTGTTTATCGTGCCGGTCAAAGCTTCCTTCAGGCGTGTTCTAGTCACTTCTTGGTCCGCTTGCGCCATGCTCTTCTCCGAAAAGACAATGAACTGATTTGGTCGAGACAATACTTCGAGCAACCCCGAAAGGCACGCCTCGTAGAGTATACGAGAGCTGCCATTCTCATCCTCCAGGTTCACCCTAGGAGTCCGGGCCCGCGGTTGGTGGTGGTGGTGGGCCTCCAGGGGGTAAGTCCGGTTCCGGAGGAGGGGGTTGGGGTGGACTCGGGGTGGGCCTGGCCGCGCGTCCATCCAGACGAGCTCCATAGTCGGTGGGACGCAGCTTTCTCACCAGCCATGCAAAGTGGGCAAGCCTTGCCTGTACCTTGCCATTGGCGGTTCTTTCCGAGAAGCGGCCCGCCTCGCCAGGTATGCCGGCCGGAAGGCCGGACACTATCTCGATAGCTTCATCCACCGTGGAGATAGCCCATAGCAAGAACTCTCCCTTCTCCACCGCCTCCACTACATCATCTCGCAAATGCAAATGATCCAGATTGCCCTTGGGAATGATGACTCCCTGTTTGCCGTCGAGGCCGGTTGCTCGGCAAACGTCGAAGAAGCCCTCGATCTTTTCGTTGATTCCTCCCACGGGCTGTACATCACCCATATGACTGATGCTGCCTGTTACGGCTATGCCTTGAGCCACTGGGAATCGACCTATTGCGGAGAGTAGAGCGAGTATCTCGGCGAGAGAGGCGCTGTCTCCTTCGATCTCGCTGTAGGACTGCTCGAACGTGATTTGAGCCGACATAGACAAGGGTATGTCAGCTGCGTACCGGGAAGCGAGATGTCCGGAGAGAATCATCACCGCTTTGGTATGAATCCTTCCGCCGAGCTCCGAACGACGCTCGATGTCGGCGATCTCGCCATTTCCCGGGTTGACGGCCGCGCTAATTCTCACAGGCCTGCCAAGAGTAGTGTCACCCAGGCTCGACAAGGCTAGCCCGTTCACCTGACCCGGCAGCTCACCGGAGGTTTGCACCATCAGCACCTTGCGCTGGATCATCTCCCGAAGTCGGTCGAACAGGAGGGTGCCCCGAAAGTGGCGTGCGTTCTCTGCTTCTCGAATGTGCTCTGCCCCGATTAAATCGTCACCCTTATCGTGCCTGATTCTATTCGCTTCGTGCAGGACCTGCGCCAGCACCGAAAAGCGAGTGGTGAACTTATGCTGATTCTCAGCCACGCGCATGGCGTGTTCGGCCATTCTCGCTACTCCTCCTCGATTGAGAGGGGCCGTTCCCTCGTCTCTGGCCAGCCGGGCAAGCGCCAGAGCAAATGCTTTGGTGTTGTCGCGCGAATCCATGCGGTCGTCGAAATCCGCTCTGACTTGGAAGAGCTTCCTGAACTCGGGATCCAAGACGTAGAGCAGGTGGTAGAGAAGGGGAGTCCCTATCAGCACGACCCTGACGTTCAATGGAATGGGCTCTGGCTTCAGGGCTTGTGCTACCGAGAGACCCAGCATGGAAGGCAGATCTTCCATCAGAAGCTCGCCTGCTCTAAGGCAGCGCTTGACGCCGTCCCAGGCGCCCGGCTGCTTCAAGAGATCCTCCACGAACACCACCAAGAAACCGCCGTTGGCGCGGTGTAGGGAGCCCGAGCGAAGCAGCATGAAGTCGGTGACCAGGTTTCCAAACTCTACCTTGCGTTCGATTCTGCCGGCGAGGTTCACATAGGTTGGAAATCCCTCGAAGACGACTGGTGCTCCAGCTTCGTTGGATCGATCGACAAGAACGTTGACGCGATAGCGCTCATAGGGGGCCGTACGCCCTTGAAGAAGAGCCATCAGGGGAGGCATCTCCATGCTTTCTTCCGGACTGCGAAGCTCGTGCAAGCGAGCAGCGATATCGTCCTGTACTCCTGCTAGATGATCCAGCACGCCACTATTCTCGCGATAGTGTTCGCGAAGCTCCTCTAGCGCCTGACCAGCGGCAAGAAATACCGTCTCGCGATCTAGAGTCTCCACATGGTCCCGGCCTTCGCGCTCGGTGGCCTGCAGGAGTCGCATTCGACGCTCTATGCTGCTTCTAAGCTCCCTACTTCGTTGCTCGAAGCTCTGTTTATGTTCGTCTGACAGAGCTTCGAAGGCCTTGGGGGTAAGAGGCTCACCTTGATCGTCAAGCGGCGCCACCATCAACCCAGCAGGTCCGATCTCTACCGTGAAGCCTTTTTGTCGGCCTTCTTCCTTAATCTCGTCCAAGATCTCCTGGCGACGCTTATGAATCCCATCGGCCACGTTTTGTCGTCGCTGCCGATAGTCGTCGCTCTCGAGGGCCCGGGGGATCTCCTCGCGAAGCTCTTCGATGAATCGTTCCATGCGCTTGGCAAGCTCTCGTCCTTCGCCAGGAGGCAGGGACAACGCGCGAGGACGATCGGGATCCCTGAAGTTGAAGACGTAGCACCAATCCTTGGGAGATTCCCGATGGCGGGCCTCACCCTCCAACACGGCTAGTATGGACTGACTCTTCCTGAGCCCCGCTTCCCCGGTTGCGAAGACATTGAACCCTCGCTCCTTCACATTGAGCGCGAGTTTGATGGCCTGGCGCACCCTGGGCTGGAATGACAGCCCCGCGGCCATGGGATCCAGGCCGTCAAGAAGCTCCGTCGTGCTTTCGAAGTCCCCGAAGCTGCCCGGTTCCACATGTCCCCGAAGGCGCTCGGCCGGAACGGTCCGATCGCTATGCAGGTTCATGAGCAACCCATATGAACAGGAGTCCGGGTCAACCAGTGAGGCATCCTATGGGGATGCTTCAAGGCAGGACCGATGTCTGCTTCGCAAGAGGCTCGAGGCGAGAAACAGAGACTCCAACCCCTCTCGGTTGCGCCGAGAATCAGTCGAAGCTAGACAATTCGAGGATTGCAGCTGTCGGTCTAGAATCCTATGGTGACCGACTCGCTTTCCGCGGGAGTGTTGACTAGCTCACCGGTAGGCTTCATGAGGCGGTCATAGTCGGGATGGTTCGAGCCGAGGTCGATCATGAAGGGCATCTGGAACCCCTCGTCAAACGAGTACGGGACTCCTTCCTCGGAGTCCGCTGGGGGAACTACGGGCATCTCGAACATGAAGTGCCGCGTGAAACCGCTCTTCTGCATTGGATGAGGGGGAATCGGTTCAACCTCCGTGGCCCAGATCGGCTCATCGGAGCCTAGCTCTCCCCTTGCGGTGCCAGTAGTGCCGGAGCCGTCGAGATCCAGGTCTAGGTAGACCGGGAAGCTGAACCCTGCGGCGCCCCCGCCAAATCCCACAGCTTGGGACAGGTCCAGGAACACTCTGTCTCCGGCTTCCAGTGCTCCAGAGCCGGTTTCATCCACCATGCGTGTTCCTATTACTCGGATGTCGGCTTCGGGTGGGGTGATGAAGAAGCTCCCATGGAGCTCGGTTCTGCTTCCGCCTGGGGAAGCTCCGTATGGCTGTACGGTCATGATGATGCGGTAGGCCCTGCCGCGCGTATAAGTGTCTGCGTGTGGAAGAACTCGGAGGACGTTGCCGTCCTGGAGGTTCGATTGTGTCTGATGCTCGTTCTCTCCGCATTGCTCAAAAACAGTAACCTGGAGCAGGTTGGGGTCCAGCGGTTGGTTGAATACGAGCCTCACCGCCTCATTGGTTCCGATCACGGAATCGCCAGGCTGCGGAATGCCGTCTCCAGAGCGAAGAGAGCCGACGTTCCCCGCGATAATCTCTAGAGGTTCATTCGCTCCTGGAGGTCTCAGGGTGAAGACTACTCTTCCGCCATTGGCAAAGAGATCCGCCGCGGAGTGGGACTCGGAATGCCCCATGTAGATGAGATTGTCGCTCGAATCGTAAACGGGCTCGCTGCTGAATGTGATCTCGCCGCCGTACAGGCTCAAGTCCAGAAGGTTGGGAAGACCTGTGAAGCGCAGGTGGCCATTCTCACTGATGGTGGTCGAGGACACGATTCCCATGCTCCGAATCCCATCCGCCAGATCCACCCAAGCAGCGCTCGCAACAGATCGACCGACGACGTCGTCTATTGGGTTGCCTTCATCGTCTATTAGCTGCACATCTGCCGTGCCATCAAGAGGAAAGAGGGCCACGGGGCCTACGAACGCCCCGATCCCGTCGGCTGGAAAATCACCCGCCGCACCGGGAACCTTCGTCTTCAATGTAGCCCTGCTGTATCCATCCTTCCGGATCGAGATGCCTGCCTCGCCTCCAGCCGGCACGTCCGAAAACGAGAACATGCCGAGATCGTCCGTATCGGTTGTTCGAATCTCGTCGGATACGGACAGGGATACCCGTGCTTGCTCGAGGGGATCATGATCGCCTGCTTTCAAGACGGCGCCCCAGACCGTTCCAAGCGGCGTCGAAGGTTCTACCCTGCTTACGTTAGGGCCAAGGTCCACGGGCGTCTCTTCCTGGTCATCACATGCCGGTATGAGCAGTAATCCAAAGATGGCTATCAATGTGCCCAGGCGCATGAATTCGTCTCCTTGTGAGCGTGCATCTCGAGCGTGCATCATCCTACTTCTTCATTTCCCCCCCTAATGGCCCTTGATGTCAAGGAATGTACGTGACTGTCCCCCTGGCTCCGGTTGACGTGCATTGATGTTGACAGGGCTGAGCCCACGCCGAGGGCGTCGACCTGGACGACCCTTGGGGGCTAGATTGGATTCTCATCTTCGAGAGCTGTTAAGCTGCCCCCATGGTCGCATCGTGCTCATTCTCGAGGTGTATCCTTTCGGTATTGCCGCTGGCCTCGAGCCTGCTCCTCCTGGCATGCGTCGATTCAAACGCCCGAGTAGAAAAGAAGGGCTCTGCTGCCCCCTTCGAGAAGACGAGCGGCCAGACGGTGCCGAAGGGCTCGGGAGCGGAAGTGGACGCCGGCGCCGAGACGAAGCCGTCTCGTGAAACAGCTTTTCGAGAGACGCAACCAAGTGGGGCACATGCTCCACTGGATGGAACGCCGGGGCCGGGCGATGATGAGAATGCCTCGGAATCGACCGCAAAGCCGACGAACGAACGCGATGACCATGAGGCTCCATCCTTCCAGGGGAAGGCCCAACCCCTGTCCGATGATGTGCGGGAGGAAATGAAGGGTCGTTCCTGGACAAAGGCATGCCCGGTCCAACTCGACGAGCTAAGCCTACTGACCGTTTCTCACTGGGATATGGAAGGCAACGTCGTCCTCGGCGAGCTAGTGGTTGCCTCTGACGTAGCCGATGACCTGCTCTTGGTCTTCGAGAAGCTATTCGAGCTCGAGTTTCCAATAGAAAGAATGAGAAGGATTTCTCATTACGATGGAGACGATGACCGCTCGATGGCGGACAACAACACCTCGGCTTTCAACTGTCGCCGCGTCGCCGGTACCAATCGATGGTCGGAGCACAGCTTCGGAACGGCGGTCGACATAAACCCAGTTATGAACCCTTACGTCAGAGGAGAGCACGTGGCTCCACCAGCCGGCAGGCAGTATCTGGATCGTTCCGATGCTCGTCCTGGAATGCTGGTCCCTGGAGCCGCCGTGCGTGCATTCAAGGATATCGGTTGGGGTTGGGGTGGAGACTGGCGTAGCTTGAAGGACTATCAGCACTTCTCGAGAAGCGGACGTTGATGCTCGAGGACGAGAGCGCCGCCCGTTGAGGCTCGGGCTCGGATTTTGTTGAGGGAAGATAAGAGATGGCCAATGTGGTGATTGTAGGAGCCCAGTGGGGTGATGAGGGAAAGGGAAAGGTGGTCGATCTCTTCACTTCCTTCGCTGACGTGGTAGCTCGCTTCCAAGGGGGTAACAACGCCGGTCATACCTTGGTGGCTTCTGGAGAGACGACGGTTCTTCACCTGATTCCGTCTGGAATACTGCACGAAGGCAAAGCGACCATCATTGCAAGCGGGGTGGTAATCGACCCGTTGGTACTAGTCGAGGAGATCGAGCTTCTTGGTCGAAAGGGCCTCGAGATAGGGCCTAGCCGTTTGATCGTCTCTGGAAGGGCTCATGTGATAATGCCTTGGCATAAGCGGTTGGACTCTCTTCGTGAGATTAGAAGGGCCAAGAAAGCAATCGGCACCACGGGTAGGGGAATTGGGCCAGCCTACGAGGAGAAAGCTGCTCGCCAGGGAGTTAGGGTGCGCGATCTTGTCGATCCGCTCCTGCTCAGGCGATGTGTGGAGTCGCGCCTAGAGGAGGTGAATGATGTGCTCTCTGGGATGGGAGGAGAACCGTTCGAGGTGGACGAGGTCGTCTCACCTTATGCCGAGGCTGGAGAGCGAATCCTGCCGTTCGTTCGGGATGCGGCTCTCTTTCTGCACGAAAGAATCGATGCGGGAGACGCCGTGCTTTTCGAGGGGGCACAGGGGACGCTGCTGGATCTGGATCACGGCACGTACCCGTTCGTGACAAGCTCCAACACGGTCGCGGGCAATGCTGCTACGGGCTGTGGGATCGGTCCAACCCTCCTAGACGAGGTCGTAGGGATCAGCAAGGCGTATACTACCAGAGTAGGGGCAGGTCCTTTTCCAACGGAGATCTTCGAGGAAGACGCAGAAGCCCTGCGAAAGAAAGGTTCCGAGTACGGCACTACGACAGGACGCCCGAGGCGTTGTGGATGGCTCGACATTCCAGCCCTTCGCTACGCTCGTAGAACGAATGGGTTTACGGCGATGGCCTTGACCAAGCTCGACGTCCTCACCGGTTTCGAAAGCATTCCCATTTGCACGGCTTATAGGTTGCGAGGAAAGCGAATCGAGAACTTTCCAATAGACGGCGGCTGCCTCGAGGAGTTAGAGCCCATCTACGAGGAGCTGACTGGATGGACCGAGACATTGGACGAGGCTCGAAGCTTCGATTGTCTCCCAAAGGCTGCAAGGGATTACGTGCAGCGAATCGAGCAGATGGTGGGCGTCGAGATCGTGCTC
>SKWY01000228.1 GCA_007128675.1 Deltaproteobacteria bacterium
AAACGCGACCGTCCGGGATGAGAGGGGGGGGGCGGGGAAACGTGGCCCAAGGCGGAACTAGGAACCCGCGCGGCAGACCGAAAGGGCCACTGTCGGAAATTCTCCGTCTACCGGTGCGCGCACCCCGGATCTACCCGACAGGCGACATTCATCGAGGATAGCGTCCCTACATTCGCTTGCCAGAATATGGTTCGATCGACTTCTGGGGCAGGACGGGAATGGGTCGAGATATACGAGTATGACGACGGAGGGCCGGGCAGCGGATTCTATGCCTACTGCATCGCAATTCGTCCTCCCTACAAGTTTGCAGATCTAGTTGAATGGCTGAAGGAGCGAGAGGCGTCGGCAACCGTGAACTCAAAGAAAGGCAGTCGAAGCTAGCTGCGCCCGGATGCGTTGGCCGTTGCTTTGCGACGTCCAGGCGACCTGTTCCTGAGCGCGCAGGAACGACGGCTTATCGCCGCAGCATACGTGCTGGACCCTAGAGAAGCTCGTCAAGGTCTTCCTCGAGAAAGCTACGAACCTGGTCCACCATTGCCGGTACAATAGACGTAATGTACTCAGAGTCGCATTCATTCAACACCAAGGCAACGACTTGCGTATCGGCGATACGCGAAACAGGAAGAGTAGAAAAAAAGGCGTTCGACATGCTTGCGCCGCATTGGACCGAGAAAGCGGCGAACAGCTTCCTCATCCGCCCCCTTGACCATGAAGCGCTTGTCGAAGTCGTCGTCACCACTCTTTACATCCTGCGCACCGAGCAGTTCCTAAATGCAAGGAGTGTTGAAGCGTGGCGCTTCCTGCGGATGCTCGCTGCTTCCCACGCCCAGGTATGGAACGCATCACAGATCGGTATGAGCCTCGGGCTGGACGGCAAGACGGTCAACAGCTACTTGGACCACCTCGTGGGCGCATATTTGATCAGGCGCCTCTCGCCCTATCAGGCGAACACGCGAAAGCGCCTCGTCAAACGCCCCAAGGTATTCTGGAGGGACACGGGCTTGCTCCATGCCCTCTTGAACGTCTCCGATGAAGATACACTGCTCGGACAACCATGGGTCGGGCACAGTTGGGAAGGATTCGTCATCGAGCAAATCATCGGCGAACTATTCTCTCGAGGTGCGCAATTCGAGGCGTATTGGATGCGCACGAGCGACCATCATGAGCTCGATCTGGTCCTGGACTGGGGGGGGCGGAGCTTTGGGCGGTCGAGATCAAGCTCACCACATCTCCGACTCGAGCGGACCTGGAGCGTCTGGACAAGACCGCGGACCTCATTGAGGCAGAGAGGCGCTTTCTCGTCTCGAAGACCATCGAGGTGGCGGGAGACGATCAGCGGGCGTCCTGTGATCTACCTTGGCTTCTTTCGAGGCTGCCCGACTGAACCCGGAACAGCGGTGCTCCCGTTGGCATTGGGTCGATTCCGGCCGCGCGCGCTGCCGGGATGGTGCTGGACCGGAACGTTGGGGACTCGAGCACTGTGTCTTGTCGGTACAAGGAGAGGGTTGTGGCTGTTCGGGGGTGGTGAGGGATTTGTCTAGATCCATCCAGACAACACTGGCCGAGGAAAGAGCACTCGACCGTCCGCCCGACCAGTCTCGACAGTCAGCCGAGTCCTATGAAGCTCTCATCCTCACCAATCAAGGCTCTTTTCAAACACGATGACCGGAATTCTCGGCCGGGATCAGGGATGCGCTCGTCATGATGCCGGAAGCCCGGCCGACTGCGATATCGGTTTCTGGCGCACGATCAACACACCGCCGGTGTTCCGGCTCTCTGGTGCGGGAGGCAGAGCAAGGGCGGGCCTCCGCTACGCCGCCGACCGATGGAAATACTCCAGCACGCCACCAAGGCGCTCCGAGCACACGATCTCGCCGTCGTCATTGGCGGGGACAACCTTCGAGATCACGTAGGGTCCAGCAGCATTCGCTCGAACCTGTCTCTCCTTGCACGGCAAGCCGCAGTTATTGATGAAAGACATGACAAGACTTTCCTGAATCCGCGTTCGCTCCGTCAATAAGGACGAAATGAATTTGCTGGTCTCTTAATAGGAAAGCGGCTAGTGTCGAATTCGACCACCTGCTATGACGCACTTTTTTACTGTGGTTAGGAGATAATGATGGCTCGATGCTTCGTTGCATATGGGGCAGTAGTAGTTTTTGTTTTTTCGGCTGGGTGCAACAACGGAAACGGTGTCATCACGGACGTCGATGAGCTGACAAGGCTGGAGTGCGAGCAGTATCTAGAATGTTATCCCGAGTATTTCTACTCGGATTTCGATGCGCTGCAAGATTGCATCGATCATGAGATAAGTGAAGTAGGGGATCGGATCGAATACTACGAAGAGTATGGGACGGCCGCTTGCCATCAATCGGCATTAGAGTTTTTCAGTTGCTTGCTGCAGCTAAGTTGCCCGGAGCTTTACGAGTATTACGAGGGTGCCGGGACAATTTATCCCTGTTGGGAAGAACAGGACAAGATGTCCCGGCTCTGTGATTAGAACGAGTCGGCTCACGCCTCGTCCCCCATCACCCTAGTAGTGCTAGTAGTGAAGCTGCAGACGGATCCAGCTCCAAAGAACGATAACCCGGTCCCACGGGATCAATCTTTGCTATCCCCGATCTGTCTCAACAGTCAGCCGAGTCCGATGAAGCTCTAATCCGCACCAATCAAGGCTCTCATAAAAGACGATGAACGGGATTCTCGGCGGGTATCAGGGATGCGCTCGTCATGATGCCGGAAGCCCGGCCGATTTCGATATCGGTTTATGGCGCACGATCGACACACCGCCGGTGTTTCGGCTCTTTGGTGCCGAAGGCAGAGCAAGGGCGGGCCTCCGCTACGCCGCCGCCCGATGGAAATGCTTCAGCACGCCACCAAGGCGCTCCGAGCAGACGATCTTGCCGTCGTCATTCTCTCCTTCGGAGAGACCCGACATGATGAGGTAACGGGTGTTCTTTAGGAAACCGTCCAATTCATCAGTCAGGTCTTGAGAGCGGTGAGCGGCCCCGACTCCCGTTGCCATGCTGGCGGCGGCAGCCCAACTGCGGCTTCAATCGTCGGTCACATGCCTTCGGGCATGCCCCCTCCTCCTTTCTTGCATTTGGACTACCGGCGCACAGGCCTGGCTCGGTCCGCGGAGCCAATCGACGCTCTGGCGATCTGCTCCGCCCAAGACCCGCAAGCGTTGTTCGTGACGCCGGCGATCAATCCGCTCGTGCGATAGACATCCACGATCCTTTCTTGCTCGCTGATCGCCACGACGTTCCTTCCTATCGCTGCCTCCTTTGGTGAGCGATCTACCGTCGAGGATTTTCGTGCTAGGCGTCGTATCTCGGACGGTTACCGTGTACTGGGCTCCTACGGCCTAGTCGAAGGTGATCTCCCGAGTCTCCGGGAAAGACACCGTCTTACGTTTCATTTCTCCCTTTATCACCGCAAATACCTCGTAATCGCCAGATTCGGCTGGAATTATTACTCTTGGCCCCTTACCGGCCATGCGGTCGTTGACGAATACGGGAACACCAACTGGCGCCGTTATGACCAGGCAGGGACCAGATTCTGCCAAACGGGGAAACAGCCGGAACGCCGCATCCGTGCGTATGGCGAAGTTGATGGCGTTGGCATTGGTCACACCTGACGTGAGAACCCCCACCACTCGGCCACGCCGATCGAACACGGGGCCGCCGGAGGCGCCAGGGTTCAACGGAATCTGCGTCTGGAAGATGGGCGTGTTCAGCTCGCTCGGGTAGATGTTCGAGACCATGCCCACGGAAAACGTCCAAATGCCCCCAGCGCTGTGGCTCACGGAAGCAACCCAGCTCCCCACCCTGAGATCGGAAAAGCCTCCGATCTCCACCGAATGTGTCGGTCTTACTGGAACTTGAATGAGCGCAAGGTCGATGTCGTCCCCAGCGCGCTCTACAACCTTGGCCGTAAACCTTCGGCCATCTCGCAACACCACCTGAACTTCCTCTGCTCGTCCGACCACGTGCGCATTCGTCACCGCCAGACCATCCTCGGTGACGAAGAACCCGGAACCCATCGAAGCACCTTGAGAGATGAAGACAACGGCTGGGGCAATCTTCTCATAGAGAACTCGCTGCTGGGACTCCATTGCCCATATCGGATCCGCCAGAGAATCACGTTCTGCCGCGAATGACGACCCTGGCCAAACGGTGACGCAAACTAGGAAGAAAGTCGCCGTGAGGCCGAAGCCCATCCCAAAAGACTGCTCGCGTGGCGTCCTTTGCGATATGGACGTGCCTGGTGTCTCAGCCTTTGGTCGCACACTACGACGCATGTTCCCTCCTTCTTTTTTTAATTCGTTCCCCGATGCGCTGCGATACTCGGTCCGAACTCCTTCTTCTGCACTTCGTAGCGCGAAGCAGGATCGAGCATCTCATCGCAGCTAAAGGCTTGCATGAAGGGTCAGGCCAGCACCATCTGGCAGCAAGCTGATATTCAGGGTCCACCGGAAGCGTTGCTGGGTTTCATCCCGTGATGTCGAAAAAGGAGTGTAGCTATCCGAAAGACCTAGCTCTTGTCGCAGACGTTTGTTGTGCTGATCTGCCAAACGGCGGGCCTCGTCCGGCTCGACGGGGTGTATCTTTCGAGGAGAAATCCTCTGACCGACGATCGACAAAGCAACCGAGGCGCCGGTCAGCGACAACAAGCCCACGGACACTTCTCCGTTAGAGGTCCAATCCAAGAAGGCCCAAGTTCCGAAGCCCACAAAGGCCAGAGTTCCAACCCCCACTATAGTGCCGCCAATGCGCTGACGTCGCACATTCGACCTGTACTCGGATAAGAGCTCGTTACTGCCTACAGTTTCATAGAACTCCTCGAAACTGATTGGCGTCTTGTACTTGCCTCGATAGGGCCGCGTCCAATGTTGCATGACGACAGTCCCCCCGGTCCCCCTGACGCCGACGAAGTCCTCGAACCAGATGAACCTTTCACCGAATTGCTCTCGAGCCTCCTCGAGATCCTGCGTCACCCTTCCCGCAACTTGGCTCACAGATTGGCTGGCTCTAGGCGAAACCCCGTCTAATTCGCCGCGCGAGGCAATTGCCCGGTTCTCCACGCCGCTCAAGGCAACGAGGGTTTCTCCCTGCTTGTCGTAAAACACCACGACAACCGCAGATGGCGCTTCATGTCCGCTGTCGAAGACACGCACTACCACTATCTGATCCACGGGGAGTTCGCTGGCTCGCTCCAGGATTGCCGTGTCGTCGAGACCAGACATGTCTCCCAGAGACTGGTCTTCCATCACCAGGCCCTTCGTTGTCGACCGAAGCGTGACCAGTAGTTGGCTGGCCGCGGCGAGGCTTCGCTCCCGATCTCCCGCGGCAACGACAAGATATGACGCATCTTCGCCCGAGAGATATGAGCCAATGGCCTCGGGCTCGAAAGTCTCCTCCCAGCCCGCCAACGCCAGGTTGATAGGCAAAAAGAGGAGAATGGGAGAGATGGTCATAAGCCTGCGCAAGAAAGCTTCCATAGGACACTCCGGCCAGAATAGAAAACCGCGAAAACGGACAGTATTTCCAGGTGCGGCGCAATGTCTAGTCTCAAAAGCCAATCGTCGGATCGACGTCAGCGGCAGCCATCGACCGGCGGCGGAGGTCGCTTCCATGCCTGCTTTGGGCGGAAGGCCACGCCACCTGAGGATCTGTCGGAAGTGGTCGGTGAAGACGGGATCTCGATCCATTATGAGATAGCGGGTATTGCAGAGGAAGCCGTCGAGTTCAGAGGAATATCCCTCGCCGCTCGAGCAAGTCTCCGTCGCTGCTTGTCGGTGAAGCGAGTTTGCAGCCAGCGGCGGCCAATTGCTTCCGTAGCACCGCGCTCTCGGCTTCGCCGAGACTCGAAGGGAAAGCCGCTTCGCGGCTCGAGCTGACCCTGCGCCGTTGGCGCAGTGCGAGTGTTCGGCCTGAAGGTAGGCGAGGGCGTTTTCTTCACTTCGCCCAGACTACTCGCTCTCGCTGCAGACTGGTTTTCCGTCGGGAACGAACTCCAGCTCATGATCTTCCGGGGTCGTGAAGCAGCTCCAGGGGATGTACCAGGCGCTGTCATCCGGCTTGGTCAGTATCATCGGATCTCCTTGCCACACGCATATTATGTCGTCCTCTTTGCGGCAGAAGACCGGGACCTCCTCGGTGCCGTGGCACTGTCGATCCGTGTCATAGAAGTGTCCCATCATGACCTCGCAACCGTGGGCCTCGCATTCATCGACGTCGAGCTCGAGACACGAGACCTCGCTGCAGACTGGTCTTCCGTCGGGAACGAACTCCACCTCATGATCTTCCGGGGTCGTGAAGCAGCTCCAGGGGATGTACCAGGCGCTGTCATCCGGCTTGGTCAGTATCATCGGATCTCCTTGCCACGCGCATATTATGTCGTCCTCTTTGCGGCAGAAGACCGGGACCTCCTCGGTGTCGTGGCACTGTCCATCCCTGTCATAGAAGTGTCCCATCATCACCTCGCAACCGTGGGCCTCGCATTCATCGACGTCGAGCTCGAGACACGAGACCTCGCAGCAGCTCGCCGGATAGACACCGTCATTCGGGGAACGACACGTGCCATGCTCGTCGAGCCAGGCACCCCAACAACTGCCATCGGGCTCACCAACCACTTCGCGGGCCTCACCCCCCAAGATGGTATGAGCGTCACTCAGCGAGCCATCACCGTCACATCCAGCACCGGCCACGGCAAGCGCCAGAACTAGAGCCATGCAATCTGCAATTCTCCGAATTCCATTCATCTCGAGTCTCCTGTGGTGTTTGCCCCTGCCCGACGACCCCAAGGCCCGAACAGCGAGAAAGTCGACAACGAATCGGCGAATCTGCAATCAGTGTGCCGTGTATGCACCCGTCAGAAGGCATGGATTTTCATGTGGTTAGAGAATTCTCGTTGACGGATACACCCCGGTTATTCGTCGTGACCGTCAGATTCTCGAGGCATTCTGCTGTCGATGAGAGACGAATTGTCTGATAGCCCATCGCAGGTGGCGTTGTCCGAGAGAGCCCCAAAGGCCCGCGGACGACCTTGCCCGCTCTCCACCTTCTCCAGCAGATGCCCTCGTCAATTCTGCCGGGATCCATAATTCCTCGAGAGTACGGAACAAATCCGAAGCCCCGACCAGCATGTGATGATCGGGGCTCCTGTTGAACAATGGGTCACCTTGTTTGTCTTACGGCGTGTTGTCTCCCTCCGTGTATACTTCCTGGACAATGAAGATGCTCCTGCTAACCGTCTTGGTGGTGGTGGCCCTGGCCCCGGGGCGGACCGAGGCGGGTTACCGCTTCTCGGTGCCCGAGATGAGGCTGGAGGTGACGGTCAACGCCGATGCCTCGGTGACGGTGGACTACGACATACTCTTTCAGAACGAGGCCAGTGGGCTCTCGATCGACGTAGTGGACGTGGGACTCTTCCACGGGCGCTACTCCCTGAACGAAGTCCGGGCGGAGGCGGAGAGCGCCGAGGTCACTCGCATAGAGAAGTCGACCTGGCTCGAGGCGGGAGTGGAGATCCGCCTCGCGGAAGGCGGCATTCCCCGCGGCGAGAGCGATCGTCTCCGGGTGGAGGCGCGAGTGCCCGACATGGTCTTCCGCGACCTACTCCACGCCACTCACGCCTCACTTCGGATCACTCCCACATGGTTCGGCGAACGCTTCGTCACGGGGCGGACCGATCTGACGGTGATTGTGCGCCTCCCTTTCGACATCGCCGTCGAGGAGGTCTTTCATCAAGACGTGCCCTTCTCTCTGCGAGAGTCGGGACCCGACGGTCCCGTGGTCACCTGGCGCTGGCCCAGCACCCGCCTCGTCAGGAGTCACGAGGTCGGCGTCTCCTTTCCAGCCGAAGAGATGGAGAGGCTGGCTCGGGCGAGGCCCACCTGGCTCGGTCTTATTCTCTCTTCCCGGAGCTTCTCCGATTGGGTCTTCGGCCACGCCGGACGCTTCATCCCCTGGGTCACCCTGAACGTCATTCTTCTCAGTTTGCTCGTGGGACTGATCGTCGCCAGGCGCGGCATTGGTGATCTCATGATCGCCGGGATCTTGCTCTTCGCGGTGGTGATGCTCTTTCCCCGCTCGCCCTTCATACTTTGGCCTGTCGGGCTGTTGTCTCTGGGGCTCATCCACTGGCGTCTGCGCCGGCGCCTCAGCCGCTACCTCCCGCCCATCGTCAGCGTCGAGGGGGGCGGCATCAAGCGGGGGCTCACCGCGCCCGGGGCCGCTGCGCTTTTGGAACTTCCAGTAGGCCGGGTCGTCACGCTGGTGCTCTTCGGCCTGCTCGAGAAGGGAATAGCCCGGGTCGTCAAGGCGGAGCCCACGGAGCTCGCTATAGACGAGGCCTTCAAGAGGGGGCACGCCACCCGGCTGAAGGAGGCGGCGTCGCGAGGAGTGGTGCTCCACGAGTACGAGCATCGTTTCATCGACGTGATCAACTCCCAACCGGGCCGCCCCCTCGCGGAGCTGGATTTCAAGGAGGCCTTCGAGCGCCTGATAGACTATGTCTCCAGGCGTATGGAGGGCTTCGACCTCGCCGCGACCCGGGAGTACTACCAGCGGATATGCCGGCGTGCGTGGACGGAAGTCGAGGGCGCGGGGCACGAGGTCTTGGAGGGGGAGCTAGAGCGTTGGTGGAAGTGGCTCTTCCTCGAGGATCAGCAGGGAAAGAGCTTCGATAATCTAGATGTCAGGCTGCCCAGCGCCGCCAGTGCCCCCGTCGCTCTTTGGCTGGGGGCGGCGGGTGGGGGCGTCGGCGCCCAGGCGGGCATCGGACTTCCGGGCGGTGGGGCGGAAGGGGCGGGGGCCACGGGCGCCTCGCTGGGCA
>SKWY01000303.1 GCA_007128675.1 Deltaproteobacteria bacterium
CAGTAGGCCTTCTCGATCGCTGATTCCATGGGCTGACCAGTAGAATCGCGCATCACCGATCCATGCTCTTCGCCGCATCATGGAGGGCCCACGCGCCTTTGTCCGCACTATGTCCAAAGTAGAGAGGCCACTGTTATGACCACGGTGGCTACTGTCAGCTGCAGGGGCAGCCCAAAGCGAAGAAAGTCCCCAAACCGATAGCCGCCTGGCCCGTAAACCATGAGGTTCGTCTGATAGCCCACGGGCGTTGAAAAGCTAGCCGACACCGCCACCATCAAGACCATTACAAAGGGCATCAGTGGAAGGCCCGCCGCCTCGGCCGCGGCGACAACCAACGGGAAGACGAGCGCCGCGGCGGCCGAGTTGGTCATCAGCTCCGTAGCCAAGGCACCCACCAAGTAGGCCGCGGCGAGCAAGGCAACGGGCCCAAGCGGTTCGGCAATGGACACCAGCCAGATGGCTCCCCCGGCCGCGATGCCAGTCTCCTCGAGCGCCGCGCCCATGCCGAACGCCGCTGCAATCGTAACCACCACGCGCAGATCGACAGCGCGTCGGGCCTCCCGACCAGTGAGGCACCCGGTGACAACCATCATGGCCGCCGCGAGAATCGCCGCCGTCACTAGAGGCAGCCAACCCGATGCGGCCAGTACCACCATGCCCGTCAATATTGCGCCAGCAAAGGGTCCCTTGTTGCGCCTGGGGGCACGGCTTCCCTTGACCTCCCTGACCAAGAGAAAGGCATCGTCATTACCAAAAGATCCTGCAAAACCAGGTGGCGCCTCGAGAAGAAGCGTATCACCGGGCTGCAGAACCACATCCCCTAGCTTAGCGTGAAGGCGTCTGCCCTCGCGTCGCACGGCAATGACGGCGGCCCCGAAGCTCGTGCGAAAACGAGAGTCCCTAATCGTCCGGCCGGATATCGGAGAAGTCGCCGAGATCACGGCCTCCACCAACGATCGCTCCGGCCGAACCTCGTCAAGACGATGAACTTGCTTCTCGGCGGATACCAGTCCGGGAATACGCCTAAGATCGGCGACGCTCTCGACGAGACCAACGAATACCAGGCCGTCTCCAGCCTCCAATACCGTCTTGGGATCGACCGCCGGAAAGGTGATGCCCCTTCTTTCGATAGAGGACAAGAAGAGGCCGGGGAGATGCCTGAGCCCGGCCTCCTCCACCGTCTTGCCGGCAACCGACGCGCCCTCCTCGACCTTCATCATTACACTGTACTCTCGAGGGTTCTCGGGCAGTGAGTCCGGCTCTCCCCGATCCGGAAGAAGGGTGCGGCCGAACAGGAGTACGTAAGCCATTCCGGCCGCGAGAGCCGGGATGCCCACCACGGAGATGGAGAACATCCCCAAGGACGCGGAAGGATCGTGTGCCTGCAAGAGGCCGAGCATCACCAGGTTGGAGCTGGTACCAACCAAGGTGCAAGTACCACCCAATATTGCGGCATAAGAGAGGGGGATCAAGAGTCTCGACGGCGATCGCCCAAGCCTTCTTGCCCAGTCGAGCACCATGGGGATTCCGACGGCGACAACGGCCGTGTTTCCGAGAAAGGCGGAAAGACCGGCGACCGGGAACATCAAACGAAGCTGGGCCGAGACATGGGTCTTCGGCGCCCCTAGAAGCCGGCGCGCAAGCCCATCGATTATGCCCGTTTCCTTGACCCCGGAAGCAATCACGAAGAACGCCGCGACGGTCAAAACCCCGGGGTTGGAAAAGCCGCGAAAGGCAAGCGCTGGAGTAAGCACCCCCGTCACGAGCAGCACCGTCAAGCCTGCCATGAAAATCAGCTCGGGCGAAGCCAGGTTGCGCGCAAGGCTAACGATGATGAGAGCCAACACGAGCAGAGTAATGATGACATCTAGATGAGCCACGAGGCACAGAATAGCTGGAGGCCGGAGTCGAGTGTGAAGCCTTTCTTCCTACATGCGCTCCAGGCGGCCCGCCAGCTTCCATCCAATCGGAACCGACACAGGCTCCAGCAAGGGCTTGGTCGCCCCTTTTCGCATTTCCAGCAAGACGGCGATGGCGATAGCGGCTCTCTCTCTTTCTCCATCGCACTCAGGTTCAACCTTGATGCTCGGGCTCGGTGATGCGGGCTTTGCTGGCGGCTGTGTGATCTTCTCTTGTTGCCTTGCCGATTGCTCGGGAAATGCAAAGGCAAGAACCCTCATCAGCAACGCGAGCATCGTAAGCAGGACCACGACCGCTCCGAAGGCAGCAGCACAAACCATGAGCAGATTGACGTCGTTCACAAGGGCGTCAGATTAGACGAGAGTTCTTCATGGCGCAACAAGGACTGGCCTTTCCCAAATCCGGTATCAGACGCCGCCCGCGATGCGCCGACCGACTCATCGCGCTCGCAAAGCCGCGCTCGCGCTCGTCACAGGTGAAGGTCCAAACCGGGTACATGGGTAACAAAACAGACCGGAGACATGGGTAACACTTTTTGAGGGTGTGGGATCTTGCTCCCATGCCCTGGAAAGAGAGTGGACCCGTGGAAGAGCGTATGATTTTCGTCACCCGAATCTTGAACGGTGAACGGATGACCGATTTGTGCAGGGAGTTCGGGATCTCGCGAAAGACCGGCTACAAGTTCTTGCAACGCTATACGACCAAAGGAATCGATGGGTTACAGGACCTGTCGCTGGTCCTCGAATCCCCCCGGCACCACGGGCCTCCAGATCACGGCCCAACCACGGCCAGCACCTCACGCCTCGGCTCGAGATAACGCTGCGCTACATCGAGAATCATGTCGGCGCTAATCGCCTCTATCCTCTCGGCATACTCCCTGTGAGCCATGTGCCCGAGACCGTAGGCCTCGTCGAAGGAAAGAACCGCTGCACGAGCCGCCGGCCGCTGGAGCCCGATCTCATGTGACCCAATTAGATATCGCCTGGCCCGCTCTAGCTCGTCCGGTAGCACACGTGCATCACGCACACGAGCGAGCTCTGTTCGAATGGCCTCGGTAGCCTCGTCCACCTTCTCCGGAGAGCACCCTATGTAGACACAGAAGAAGCCGGGATCCAGCCCCTCCTGACTATAGGAGCCGACGGAGTAGGCCATCGACCGGCGGTCCCGTAGCTCGACGAAGAGACGTCCTCCCTGGCC
The DNA here is from genome assembly GCA_007128675.1 of Deltaproteobacteria bacterium. Classification (GTDB taxonomy): domain Bacteria; phylum Myxococcota; class Myxococcia; order SLRQ01; family SLRQ01; genus SKWY01. The sequence continues at coordinate 3,118 of SKWY01000303.1, forward strand.
CGACAGCACCGTCGATATCACCTCGAGCGTGAAGCGCTCTGGATCGGATAGCCTCACCCCGGGGAAACCAAGAACGATATGTGCCTGCTCCTTGGAAAGACGCCTACGAGCCTCACGCGGCTCGCTGGGAGCATCCTCGACCTCGATCGTGAGAGGCTCCAGCTTCTGCGGCACACCTACCGCCTCCTGTCCAAATAGAGATTCCGCCAACTCCGAGACGCGTTCGGGCTGGACGCAACCCACAACGGCGAGGTGCATGCGAGAAGGATGGTAATGACGCCTTACATGCTCTCTTACGGCAACGGAATCGAGCCCACGAAGGCTTTCTTCCGTACCGCGTAGATCCATTCGGTAGGGATGAGATCGCCAAAGGGTTTCCCGGAATAGATCGAAAGCCATCTCCGCCGGAAAATCCTCCTTCGCTGAAAGCTCCTCCAGCAATAGCTCCCTCTCCTTCTCGAGCTCCTCCTCCGGGAAGGAGGAGCTAGCCAAACATTCCGATAAGAGCCGGAGCGCAGGTTCGAAGTTTCGAGCAAGAACCTCTCCCTCCATTCCGAAGGAGTTCCTTCCGCTGGAGCCATTCAGGGATCCAGCCCATCCATCAACTAGGCGCGCAATCTCCTCGGCATCCCTGCTCGATGTTCCGCCTGTTAGAAGCTGGCTTGCAAGGTTCGATACCCCTGCTTCTTGCTCGGTCTCGAAGCGTTGCCCACCAACCTGGACCACACGCATGGCGATCAAGGGGACGGAGCTGTCTGGTTGCACCAACAAAGTGGCGCCGGAGCTCAAGCGAGACATCAGTACCTCGGTCTCTCGAGGCTGCCCGCGAGAAGAACCCTTGGAGGAGGCAAGAACACTGCCTGCTTTCTCGACCGTGGTCCGTTCCGCCTCCTCACAGATGCCGCGGGCAGTGCTCTCATCGAGGGAACTGTCCTTGGTCACCAAACCCGCCACTACCAGTCGTGGAGTCAGAAGATAGGTCTTTGCAGCCCGCTGAACATCCTTTGCGCCGACCTGACCGACCCGCCGGTAGAACACGTCCTCGAACTCGACGGCGCCTGCCGTACACTCGAAGAAGCCAAGCCAGCGGGCCTGTCCCTGCACGGTTTGTGACTGGTAGACCATGTCGGACTCGATCATGGTCTTCGCCTTGTCCAGCTCGGCATCCGTAACAAGCTCGTTTCGAAACCGATAGGTCTCTTCGAGCATCCCGCTCAAGGCCTCGGCGGCCTTACCTGTGGGAGCCTGTCCCCCCACGATGAAAAGACCTGGATCCCTCGGCGAGTAGACGTAAGCGTTGGCGCCATTGACTACATGACGACGGCGACGAAGCGCGGTTATCAGCCTGCTGGACTCACCGTTACCCAGTATCACCGAGAGCACATCCAGGGCAGCAATGTCCTCATGGCTGATGTTGGGTACCGGCCAGGCCAGAGCGAGGTAAGTCTCTCTTACGTCATCGACCATGATGCGTAGCGCGAGCCCATCGGGCTCCGGTTCCAGGGTCCGTGGCGAAGGGGGCTCCGACTCGCCGGCGCCCAGAGCCGGGCTCCAGTCCTCGAAGAGCGCACGAATACGCTTGAGGGCGTCTCGCTCCTCGAAATCCCCGACCAAGACAAGCGTTGTCTTCTGGGGCCTATAATGCTTGCGATAGAATGACAGGACATCGTCCCTACTGAAGCTTTCTATCGTAGCGGAGGTGCCAAGAACGGGCCTTCGATAAGGATGCACCCTATAGGCAAGGTCGAATAGATGGCGAGAGAGCCTGCCACCAGGCATGTCCTCCGTTCGCTTGATCTCTTCGAGAATGACCTCCTTCTCCTTTTGCAGCTCTTTCTCATCAAAAGTAGACCGGCGCAGAGCATCCGACAGAATCTCCAGCCCCGTGGCAAACTCTCTGCTAGGCATGACGAGGTGATAGACGGTCTGGTCATGGCTGGTCGAGGCGTTGATATCTCCTCCAGCCGCTTCGACATCACGCGCCATCATCCCAACCCCTCGGTCGGCGGTGCCCTTGAAGAGCATATGCTCGTGGAGATGGGCCAATCCCGACTCGCTGTCGGTCTCATCGCCGCTTCCAGCCTGCACCCAGGCCTGAAAAGCGACCACGCGCGCGCCATGGTTCTCTTTCAATAAGACTGTAAGGCCGTTGTCGAGCTTGTGTCGCACTCATTCTCCTATGTGTGTTGGGGCTAGGCCCATCCCTAGAGGATGACGATTTGAATGATCCATATGACCATGCTTCGGTTGTGCTCGCACAATATATTCAAGCCTGGCCCAATGAGCACCTTGTAGGTACACTCTGAACCGGAATAAACTCCAACCGCCATGGCCAAGGTCCTCCTCATAGAGAGCGATACCAACTCCGCCCAGGGAATCCAGCAGCTGTTCGAGTCCAAGGGCCACGACGTCCAAACGGTAGTCGACGGCACTGCTGGTCTTCAAGCCGCGAGAGCCGATACCCCGGACGCCATCATTCTTGCTCTAGAGCTGCCGGAAGGCTCGGGCTTCACGGTCTGCAGCCGGCTTAGGCGGACGAAGGATCTGGCCGATGTGCCCTTGATCCTGACATCCACGGAGGCTACGCCCGAGACCTTCGAGCAGCATAAGCGCAACAAGGCGCGAGCGGACGCTTACCTGCACAAACCCTGTCCTCCCCAGCAGCTTCTCCAGGAAGTGCAAAGGCTCCTAGGCCCCAGCTCTTCCGGCGCCGCGGCCAGAAAACCCAGACAGCAAGCGGTAAGGGATGAGCCGCTCCCCTCTCGCCGGCAGCCACCGCCCGAACCTCCACACTCGGGCTCCGGCAGGCCAGCGGAAGGAGCCGATGTTGTAACTCTCTCCGATGTCGCCTTGGATCTGGGGATAGACGTCGACGACCCGAGCAGGCAGGTGACCTCTCCAGGCATGATGCCTCCTCAGCCACATGTTTCCTTGGAGCCTGTAGAGGATCCATTCGAGCAGATGGGCAGCGAGGTCAGAATCCCGCCTGGCACTGCACCAGAGGAAAAGGTCGAGCTTCTTCGTGATCATATTCGAAACCTCGAGCAGTTGCTCTCGAAGGCTCGTGATGCTTTTGGAGAGAGCCAAAAGCAGGTCCTGCAACTACAAGGAACGATCGAGGCCCACGAGGAGCACCAAAGAAACGTGGAAGCCGAGATCGAAGGGATGCACTCGTCACGCCTGGATCTGGAAGAGAGGCTGACCGAATCCCTGACGGCCCTAGAAGAGCTCGAAAGCAACCTCATGGAGACCAGGGGCGAGCTCTCCATGCGAGAGGACGAAAGCAACAGCCAGCTCGCAACGATAGCCGAGCTCGAAGCTACCGTGGTCGAGGTCAGAGAAAACGCATTGACCGAGGTGGAAGCGGCACAGGAAGAAGCAAGAGTCAAGATTGCCGAGGCACAGGCTGCCGCCGAGAAAGCCGACGCCGCCAGAAAAGATATGTCGAGCGTCCTGGATGACATCATCAAGGAGAGAGAGAGTGATGCCCGGGACGCCTCCGCTCGCATAGCAGATGCGGAAGCAGAGGTAGCGAGAATCGAGGAGCAGCGCGACGAGCTGCAGGCCCACCTTTCGGCAAGAGAAGCCGAGATGGAGGGATTGAGGGATCAAATAGCCGACCTGCAGGCTTCCATGCAGGATATTCAGGCCGAGAACGAGGCATTCGGCAACGAGCGACTCTCTCTATCGGAAGAGCTAGCCCAGACTCGAGCCTCCTTGGAAGATGCCCAAACATCTCTTGCCGACATCCAGAGTGAGATCGAGCAAAGCCGAGAGATTGTGGAGAACGCCCTCGAGGAGAAGAGGTCCTTCCAAGAGGAGACCGAAGCCGCTGTCGCCGAGGCCGCGCGCCTTCAGGAAGAGCTCGAGGCCGCGGGGCAAGAGCGCGAAAGGCTCGGCGAGGAGCTGGAAAGCCACCAGCATCGCATGACCAAGCTGAAGGAAGGCGTGCGAGCGGCTCGCGCGGAAACCAAGAAGGTTCAGGAGTCTCTAGCGACCTCCCAAGAGGAAGCGGGCCAGCTCCGCCATGAGCTGACGGTCTCCAAGGGCGAGGATGAAGCGCTGCGCCAAGCGCTGGAAGCATCCAAGGAGGAGGAAGCTCGTCTACAGGAAGCGCTGGACCTTTCCCTGGACGAGAAACAGGATCTCTTCGACCAGCTGGAATCCGCCCAAGCAGAGACAGAGAACGCATGCGCAAGGCTTCGTCAGGAACTCGATCTCGTTAGAGCCGAGCTACAGGAAACTGTCGACTCCAAGACCTCTCTGGAGGCCGAGATAGAGGTCTTGAGGCTCGACCTCGACGCCGCCCGAAAGGAGGCCAGCTCTGCCTCCGCTGATTCCTCAATCGTGGAGCAGCTGCGCGAGGACATCGAACGGGCTCACGAGGACGCGGCCAAGGCGATGAGCGCCTTCGACGAAGAGCGAATCAAGCGCTCCGAAGCGGTGGACAAGATTCGCATTTACGTCTCCGAGATCAAGAAGAACAGAGCCACTATTGAAGAGCTGAAAAAGCGCCTCATCGCCGCGAAGCAGGAAAGTGCTGGGGCGGCCGCCCAAGCCGACGATACGCGAGTCTCGAGGCTGGAGGGCCGGCTGGTAGAGATGCAAAAACGCCTAACGAGGACCACGGAAGCAGCAAAGAAGCTCAAGAAGCAGAACGAGCTATTGAGCGACAAGCTGGCACGCCTCTCCGGCTGACTCAAGGCTCCAGGGTATGCCGAGCCATGACCGCTCCCATCGGTGTCTACATTCATTACCCCTTCTGCTCGGCTCGCTGTCCTTACTGCGACTTCACCTCAACAGCACCAAAATCTCTTCCGCACAAAGCATACGCCGACGCCGTGCTCACGGAGATCACTCTCAGGCTCGCCGCACAAGATTGGTCCAATAGAAGAGTCGAGAGCATCTACTTCGGGGGAGGCACACCTTCTCTTTGGGATCTCAAAGAGATCGCGCGGATGATCGAGAAGATCACTAGGTCCTTCCCTTTGAACTCCAAGGTCGAGGTCACCATGGAGATCAACCCGGACCAGCTTGAAACCTCTACTCTCAAGCAGCTTGGGAGTATTGGAGTGAACCGTATCTCATTCGGCACCCAGTCTTTCCAACAGCGTTATCTCCATGCGCTGGGACGCCGCCACGACGAGTCCGATAGTCGCCATGCGGTCGAGAAGGCTCGCTGCGCCGGCTTCACCAACATATCTGTGGACCTGATGTACGGGATTCCATCCCAGGATCCGAAAGGCGCCGAAGGGGACGCCCTCCTCGCAGCGGCAATGGAGCCGGATCACATCAGCGCCTACTGCCTGACGCTCCATTCCGGAACGGCAATGCATCGCGCCCTCGAGCTAGGGACCATTACACTGCCCGACGAGGATGAAAGCCTCGAGATCGAGGAGGCGGTCATGTCCGCTCTCGAAGCAGCCGGTTTCAATAGGTACGAAATCTCGAGCTTTGCTCGCGAAGGAAAAGAGGGAGTGCACAACAGGGGGTACTGGACCGGCCGAGAGTGTCTATCGCTTGGAGCCGGAGCACATGGTTTCCGCCTCAACTACGAGACCAGCGAAATGAGCGGGCTGCGTTACAGCAATGTGCCTAACGTTGATCAGTATCTAGAATCGACAGGAAGAAATGAGGATCCAACCGAAAGGATAGAACAGCTCGGCGCTCGAGAGCTTCTGCTCGAACGAATGTTTCTGGGTCTCCGCCTTGAAAGAGGGGTCGACCTTGGCGAGCTGAAGGCCTGGTCGGGCATTGATCCAGCCATAGTGTACGCCGGTGCTCTCGAGCGCATGGAGCGCGAAGGTTTAATCGCAAGACATGGCTGGGTAGTGCAGCCGACAAAGCTTGGGCTCCGCTTCAACGACACCCTTTCGGCACTGCTCTGCTAATGCCGATATACATCGGGAGCATACGGGGCTTGCATTCAGGTTCGGCTTCGGCTTGTTTCTAATCATGAAATGCAACAGGCCGCTTTTCTCTAGAGCGCCGGCGACATTAACGCGGGCCGCCGGCTTCCTAGCGGCGATGGCGGTTCTTTTCGTAAGTCCCTCCCTTGCACGGGGAGCCCCCGGCGAGCAGGTGTTGGAGCCGAGCCGGAATCTGGATGAACCCGATCATTCGCATCCGCGCAGCTGGCCTCATTCTCCCGCAGCCATCGTGACGGGAACGAATGGGCTCGTAGTCACCGCGCATCCCTTGGCTACCGAAGCAGCCTTGAATGTCCTTCGCGAAGGAGGAAACGCCGTCGACGCCGCGGTAACGGCTACCTTCACTCTCGCCGTAGTCGAGCCCTGGTCCTCGGGCATCGGTGGCGGCGGGTTCATGCTTCTTCACCGTCCAATCGACGGCGAATCGTTGGCCCTGGACTTCAGGGAGCAAGCCCCCATAGCCGCCCATAGGGATATGTACGTCAGGAGCGGTGAGTACCGAAGAGACCTCTCGCGGGCCGGTTGGCTTTCCGTGGCTACTCCAGGAGCAGTCGCCGGTCTGCTCCAGGCCGTGGAAAAGTGGGGCAGCCTGTCGAGGGCACGTCTCTTGGAACCCGCCATACGAGCCGCCGAGGAAGGGTTCCCAGTCACCGAGCAGTACCGTCGAGCCAGTGAGCAGGCGACAGAACTCCTCAGAGCCGATCCCGAAGCATCGAGGATCTTTCTCGTTCCGAGTGAATCGCCCGATGCCGCTCCCGTTGCGCCTCCGATTGGCCACATTCTGCGCCAGCCGGACCTGGCGCGGACACTTTCCCGCATCGCGAAGGCCGGCACGAGTGGGTTCTACGAGGGCCCTGTCGCCGAAGCAATAGCCGGCGCCAGCGCGGCGGGTGGCGGAGTACTTGGCATCGATGATTTGTCCGCCTACCGGCCAACCGAAAGAGAAGCTCTCGTTTTCTCTTTTCATGACCTCATCATTCACTCCATGCCTCCCCCCTCCTCCGGAGGGATCGCTCTGGCGCAGATTCTGGGTATCGTCGAAAGATTCGATCTGAGCCGAGAAGGCTACGACGATCCACGCCGGCTGCACCTCCTCGCAGAGGCAATGCGCCGAGCCTTCGCCGATCGAAACGAGCACATAGCCGATCCTGCCTTCGTGACGAATCCCGTAGGGAGACTTACTTCATCGCCATACCTGCAGGGCCTGTATCGAACGATCGACCCCTTGCGGGCCTCTCCCTCGGAAGAGATCGTACCCTGGAGCGGCAGCCGCAAGAGCATGGAAGGGGATCAGACCACGCATGTCTCCGTCGTCGATGCCGCCGGCAACGCCGTATCCCTGACTCATACGATCAATTACACTTTCGGAGCAGGAGTAGTAGCGCCTGGCACGGGCGTCTTGATGAACAACGAGATGGACGATTTCTCGGCCGCTCCGGGCAGACCAAACATCTATGGCCTAGTGCAAAGCGAGGCGAACGCGATCGCGCCTCGCAAGATCCCTCTCTCCTCCATGTCACCAACGATAGTCTTTAGACGTGACGAGGAGGGACAACAGAGAGTTCATATGGTGCTTGGCTCTCCCGGTGGTCCCACCATCATCTCCCAGATGGCTCAGATGATAATCAACGCCCACCTCTTCGAGATGAATGTGGGCGAGATCGTCGCCGCTCCGCGCATCCACCATCAATGGCTCCCCGACCTCCTGATGCTGGAGGAGGGCGGCTACTCAAAAAGTACCTTGAGCAGCCTTGCAAAACGGGGACACGAGCTTTCACTTGGAGAGCCATGGGGAAACGCCCAGGCGATCATGGTGGATCCGAAAACCGGTCAGCTGAAAGGCGCATCGGATCCACGAGGAGAAGGAGAGGCAGGCGGCTTCTGACTCTTCAGAATCTAGGCCAGCGGTTCCCAGGAACGCATTCTTGGCAATAATCGCCGGGCGAACCCTTCTCCTGTCTGAATGGCCTCGGGGACCATCTCATCTCGGTGCTGATTACTCGGGGCACTCGAGCCAGGGCATCGCGGGAATGGAGGGGTCCGGTGGCCCGTAGACTCCCTGACCGAGGAAGTCCCACAAATCATTCTCGACAAGATAGGGATAGGCGAACAGCACCGTCCCATGAGCACCGATAGAGCGACTGTACTCTATATTTTCGGCCATCCTGGCGCCCGTATCGTCTCTTTCGGCCGCGTTTCCTCGGCCAAGCACATGGACGCCCATGTAGACGTGGCGTCCGCTGGCGTGGGCTGCTGCTACATGATCATCGGCCATGGGAATGAAGCTCGGGTTCGAGTCGAGCCGGAAGTAGTTCATAGGCACGAGCGCATCTACCGTGCCCCTTTCTAGCCAAGCATGAGCATCTTGGTAGTAGTCGCGGTAACCGCTGCTGCCGAAGACATCGAGGTTGTGGTTATGCCAGCTCGCAGCCGTGAGGACGACTCCAGGACGGACCGACACCGCCTCGTGGGAGCGCCGCACCACCTCGTTGATCTGCTCACGCTGCCAATCGTCTCGCGTGAGCGAAGGATCTGATGCCGAGGCAGCCTCGAAGCGTTGGTTGCTGACTGGATCGTGACTGAACTGACGGCCGATATAGCGGATATAATCCAGGTGCACGCCGGCCACCGGGTACTTCTCGACAATGTCGGTAACCACTGCCGCAATATGGTCGACAACCTCGGGTATACCGGGCGAGAAGGCTATGTACCCGGAGTCTCCAACCTGCTGGCGCCTGCCACTGGAGTCGACCATGAGCCACTCGGGGTTCGATAGAACCTTGTGACGCGGAGTGCTCTCTGGAGGCGGGCTGGCTCCCATCCAAGCGGGTATGGCGTTGATCCAGGCATGCACATCGATGCCTCTCTCTGCACCCTCGCTTAGGGCCAAGGCAAGAGGATCCCAGCCGGGATCCTGCCCGAAGCCCGCGCCACCTATGTTGGCCCAGGGCTCGTGAGCGGAATCGTAATAGGCATCTCCCTGACCTCTGACCTGAAAGAAGACGGTGTTGATACCCGCCCGCTCGGAGTTCTCGAAGATGGTCTGTATGTGGGCCGGGCTCGAGTAGTTCCATCGAGTCACCCAAAGCCCCCGCACCTCGCCGGTCCCGTCCTCGACGCATTCTTGCCCTTCGCCGCACGCAAGACCATCGGGACAGTCATCGTTCGACAGACAGCCGAGGATGCATTCGCCCGTCTCTTCGTCACAGTAGCTACAAGGAGGGCAGCCGTCCTCACCGCACTGCTCATCCTCATCGCTGGAGACGACGATCACCGTAGTCTCACCCCTAACAGATCCACTCGAGGCACTAATCGTCGAGGTCCCTTCGGCTACGCCGGTGATTACACCTGAAAGATCCTCAACCGTGACTACATTCGTATCGCTCGAGGCCCAGGTCACCGAACGAGTCACGTCCACCACATCTCCACTATCGAAGGTGCCGCTGGCCAGCAGTTGGCGCGAGTCTCCCGGTTCGATGGACAGATCATCGGGAATGATTTCGATGCTCTCCAGTTGATTCGTGCCGGCCGGCTTGCATATGCAATCGACGGGATCCAGAACTCCTCGATCACAGGAATCATCGGAGGGATCACAATCCATGGTGCAAGGCCGCTCCAAGGGTCGGCACTCGCAGGAACCATCGACACAAATATGGGTGGGTGGGCAAACGCAGTCCTCGGGTTCGACCGGCGAGCACGTAGCAAAGAAGAAGCAAGCAAGGATGATGACGGGCGGTCGAAGAAGGATCATTATCTCTCAATCATGCCAGGGGGAGGTCTTTTGGATCTAATGGGCACCGATTCAGGAAACAAACCGAATCAATGAAGCGTGCTGGCTTCGTCGTCATCGACCGTGACCTCACCTAGATCCATACCGGCGTTGCGAAGAAGCTCGTTTCTCTCCTCCGCCCGCCGCATTGGCACCTCGACGCATCGATGTCTGATGTCCTCGATATCGTCCTCGTCCGCGACCCCGCGCTCCATCAAGACATGAGTTAGAACGAGAACGTCCTCTCCCTGCCGCCTCAAGTACTCCTCGAAAACGTCGAGCCTCTCATGGAGGCCCTGCACCTCGTCGGAAAGAGCCGAGCGCTCACGCCCAAGCTCGCGGAGGCCGCGCGCGAAATCTCGAAGTAAAAGAACCGCGACGCCGCTTGCGATTAGTACGATTAGGATCAAGGCCACAATCATCGAAGCATCTCTCTTTTCAAGCCGAGGTAACGACCCCAAGTATAGAGATCCGAGCAGCTACCCCGCAAGAGCTCTTCTTTCATTTGTGACAGATAGATTCTCTAGGGTCCAAATGAGTCCAGATAACCCTTCTGTTCCGGTCCAGCTGCCACCTCGATCTGTTCGCCTCAGGTAGTGGTGAACCTCGAAAATGGGGGCTTGATTCGTATCTTTCGGCATCCCGACTACCTCTCGGCATCGAAGGACGTTCAAAGAGCTAACCTGAATCGAGCCAAACGGTTCTCGATAGGCTGGCCGGCGGGGGGCTTGATGAGTAGCATTTGGGCCAATGGACCCGGATGCTCAACTCCACTCTACTGTCATGCGCATCATCGCATGCCTGCTGCTATTGGGCACCTACGCGAGTGATTCGCCAGTACACGCCTCGCAGCAGGATGGAAACGAGGCAAAGAGCCCTTCTTCCCAGCGCCTTCTCTTCTCCAAGGCAGAGCTCACTCTCGATCTCGAGCCGCTGTTCTTCCATCCAGCCGCCATGGACGCAGCCTTTGCCTTCGAGGCGAACCGGCCAGCCGAGGCCCTAAGGCACACCAGAAGAGCTCTTCGCGGGCCCATCGAAGCAGAGGAGCGAGGGGCCCTACTCTTTCTCGAGGCTCTGGCTCTTTCCAGAACTGGAGATACTGAAGGCGCCTTCGACAGATTTGGCGAGCTGCACCAAGGGCTGGCGCCTCCCGGCCTCGACGTTCAAGCCGCTTGGCATCACGCACGGCTTGGTCTTCATGGTTACTCGCAACGCGCGGCACTCGAGGCTCCTTCTTCCATCTTCGAAGCGATAGAGCTACTTCCGCTCAATAGCCGCAACGGCTCGGAGGCTTGGCTCTGGCTGTCGAGAAGGCTCCTCTTGGAAGGAGAGACCGATGCCGCCTGCAAGATTGCTCGAGATGTAGTCCGCTTTCGCGAAGGCCTGCAAGGCGAGGCGCCAGCGAAAATGCAAGAGGCGCGCTGCCTCGAGGTCCGCGCCAGGAGGGCCCAAAACGATCTTTCCACCGAGGACGCCGGCCGGCTCTACTCCGAAGCCGCCGCTGTCTACCGAGAGATCGCAACCCGCTGGTCCGATCTCGAGACCGGAGCCGCTGCTCGAAAGCGCCTTGCGAGCCTAGAGCGAGCCGGCATAAGGCCTGCTCCGGTGGATAATGATGCTCTTCTTGCAAGCGCAAGGCGAATCGCTGATCGCCGAGGGCCTCGTACGACACTGTCCGCCTTGGTGAGGCTTCGACGTTTGATGTCCGGTGAAGAGAGGTACGGGCTCGATCTGATCCGCGCCGAGACAGCTACAAGGCGCCGGCACTTCAACTCCGCTCGCAGGCTCTATGTCTCCATCCGCCAGCACGCAAAAGACGAGGAGATCCGCGCCCTGGGAGCCCTTGGCCTAGAGGCTCTTCGGGCCCGAAGAGCTCCTCGTGGGGCCGCCGACCGCTACCTGGCGCTCGCAAGCACTTGGCCAAAGACGGAGGCAGCCCTAGAGGCGCTCGCCAGGGCGGGAGAGATTGCCTGGCGGCTGGGCAACGGTCCCAAGGCCATGGAGGCATTCGAACTCTGCCTTGGCTCCCATGTCTCGGACACCAACCATGCCGTCCTGGGCCGCTGTCGGTTCGGCATGGCCTGGGCCTTATGGCACGCCGGTGAAACCATCGACGCGATCGCCCTACTGGCCCCGTCGGCATCGGAAGACGAGAAAGCCGCTTATTGGAAGGCCCGCCTTCTCAAAGAGACAGGCGAGAACACCACCGCGATCGCCCTCTTCCAAGAGCTATCGGCGAAGCAACCTCTTTCTTACTACTCTCTTCTGGCGCAAAGCTGGCTGGCTGAAGAGCTGGGCACAAAAGGGTTGGTCGACAGCAAAGCAAGCAGTGACGATAGAGCAACCCATCCGGATATCCTCGCCGCCGAGACCTTCTCGAGAATGGGAATAACCTCGGAGGCAAGAGCCCTCTTGAACGGCATCGAGAGAGACGGCCTCTCCGTGGGAGATCGTCGCCTCGCCAGCCGGCTGCTCCATTACCTCGGCGAGACTTCCAGAGCCATCAGGATGGCGCCCATGGAATGGGACGGGGGCTTGCCTAGAGCACCCGTGGGCAAGGGCGCGGTCGATGCCGCTCTCGCCTATCCACGGGCATTCGCGCATGCGGTGGAAAGCGAGCACCGCCATCCGGCTGTGCCAAAGACACTGCTCTACGCCCTCATTCGTGCCGAGAGCGCCTTCGACCCAAACGCCCGCTCCCACGCGCGGGCCTTGGGGCTAACGCAGGTCATCCCTCCGACCGCTTTCGAAACCGCAAGGCGTATCGGGCTGCGCCCCTTCAGATTCAACATGCTCACCAACCCTGAAGTATCGGTGCATGTGGGCTCGGCATACCTTGCCTGGCTTCTGGATCGCTACGATGGCTCGGTCCCTCTTGCAATCGCGGCCTACAACGCCGGCGAGGGAGCAGTCGACCGGTGGCTCGATAGATGGGGTCATCTTCCCCTCGATGCGTTCCTAGAAGAGGTTCCTTTCTCTGAGACCCATCGCTATACGCGCAGGGTAATCACCTTCTGGGCCATCTATCGCGCTCTCTATGAAGACCCCAAGGAGCCCTATCTGCACATCCGTTTCGATTTGCCAAGCAAGGCCGCGCCTCCAACCATCGCTACCTATCCAATCCCGCTACCGCCTCCGTGAGTCGGTCTCTAGAAGCATCGAGGCGGGCGGCGCGAGCATGCTCCGACTCTTCCAGCCGCCGGCCCTGAGCCTCGGCAAGAGACAGGGGCCGGCATGGCATGTAGCTGTGGGCTTTGACGAGGGCGCCTCGCTGGCTCGTTTTTCAGATCGTCTTGGTGAGAACCTTCTCGAATCTTTCGAAGGCCCAGTCCAGCTCTTCCTGGGTCACGACCAGCGGCGGAGCGATCCGAATCACGAAGTCGTGTGTTTCCTTGCACAACAGACCCTCGCGCATCAGCTCTTCGCAGAAGGGACGCGCCGGCTTCGTGAGCTCGATGCCGATCCACAGGCCCCGGCCGCGGACCTCCCGAATGATGGGGGACCGAACCCCCCGGAGTTTCTCGAGCAGATAGGAGCCGAGTTCTTCGGAACGCTCGCAAAGGTTTTCCTCCTGGAGCACCCGTAGAGCCGTTCTAGCCACCGCACAACCAAGAGGGTTGCCCCCAAAGGTGCTCCCGTGCTCGCCTGGCCTGAAGACGCCAAGCAGCTCACCTGTGGCAATCACGGCCGAGACGGGGTAGTAGCCGCCGGAGAGAGCCTTACCGGTGATGATGGCATCGGGACGAACGTCCTCGTGCATATAGGCGAAGAGCTTGCCCGAGCGCCCCAAACCCGACTGGATCTCATCGAGCATGAACAAGACATTGTTCTCCTTGCAGGCGGCATGGCACTCCTCTAAGTAGCCCTTTGGCGGAATGATGATTCCGGCTTCTCCTTGGATGGGCTCGACGAGGAATGCACAGGTCTTTGGGGTAATGGCCTTCCGCACCGCCTCGGCGTCTCCGTAGGGTACAACCTTGAAGCCCGGCGTATACGGGCCAAAACCTTTTCTGTACGCGTCCTCGGTAGTAAAGCTCACGATCGTGATCGTGCGCCCGTGGAAGTTACCGGCACATACGATTATCTCCGCCTCGTCGACCGGTATGCCCTTCTTCTCGTATCCCCAGCGCCTTGCGGCCTTCAACGCCGTCTCTACAGCCTCTGCACCGGAGTTCATGGGGAGAGTCATCTCCATGCCGGTCAGCTCATGCAGGTCCCGGCATAGAAGCGGGAGCTGCTCGTTTCGAAACGCCCTCGATGTGAGGGTCACTCGCTTCGCTTGATCGATCATCGTCTCTAGTATTGCTGGGTGACAATGACCTTGATTCAAAGCGGAGTAAGCAGCGAGACAGTCCATGTACTTGTTGCCTTCCGCATCGTGAACCCAGACGCCGCTCGCCTCCTTCACGACGACATCGAGAGGGGCGTAGTTGAAAGCACCGTAGCGCTTCTCCAGCTCGATGTACTCTGCCGTCGTGAGCGATGATCCGACCTCTGCCTTGACCTGCATGTCTTCTCCTTGAGAAAGCGGAGGAGGCCTTGGGCCTCGATCCGCTGGGTTGCTGGAAACATCCCCTACCAAAAAATCAGTCCATGAGCGTCGTCAGAAAGGCCATGCGCACGAAGAGACCGTTACTGGCTTGCTGGGAGTAATGGACCAAAGAGTCATCATCCACTCTTCAGTCTGCCCCCTCGCCACCACATGCTCCACGCGCCTCGAGCGCCCTATTGGAAGAGGAACCGTGAGCAGCTGGGACTCGGCAACGCGCTCCAGCTTCATCCCGCCTCCACCTTTGCAACTGACTCTGACAGTATACGTGTCCCCGCTCGCCCCTTGACCGAATCGCCAAGGTTCTCCAGCGAGGTGATGATTGCCTGCTTTCCTCCCTCGCGAAGAAACCCGCAAACCGCCTGAACCTTGGGCCCCATGCTGCCAGGAGGAAACTGCCCGGCGGCATGGTGCTCTTGAAGCTCCTCGACGGTCACCTCGGTCAAAGCCTTCTGTCCAGGTTTCTTGAAGTCGAGGTAGATGTGATCGGCGTCGGTGGAGAAAACGAGAAGATCGACGCCGAGCTGGCGGGCAAGCAGAGCCGAGGTCTTGTCCTTGTCTATCACGGCGTCCTTACCCTTAATGCACCCCTCCTCGCGGACAACCGGAATGCCGCCGCCGCCGGTCGCCACCACCAAGATGCCCTGGTCCAGGATGCTCCGGATCGCGTCGGCCTCGATTATTTCCAGAGGTTCGGGCGAGGCTACCACGCGCCGGTAGCCTCGCGCCGAGTCCTCGACCATGCTCCAACCGTACTGCTCCTTCTTCTCCTTGGCCTCCTCCTCGGAGAAGAAAGGGCCTATGGGCTTGGTGGGGCTCTGGAAAGCGGGATCGGAAGGGTCCACTCGCACCTGGCTGACAACCGAAACCACCTGGTGTTTCAGCCCGGCGAGAGCCATCTCGTGTTGCAAGGACTGCTGAAGAATGTATCCGATCTCACCCTGGGTCGTCGCGACACACATGTCGAGACCATGCTCGTATGCATGCCCGGCCGCCCGCTCGGATCTCAACAAAGCCGCCCCAACCTGCGGTCCGTTGCCGTGGGTCACAACCAGCTTGAGGCCGCTTTGCATGAGAGAAACGATCTGACGACTGATCACCCGAGCGTTCTCCATCTGCTCGGACACAGCCCCTCTTTGTCCTGCCCTAATGAGAGAGTTGCCACCAACGGCTACGAGTGCGGTACGAAGCATGTTGTCCTCTACTCCATGAGACGAATCATTATGGCCTTCTGTGCGTGCAGACGATTCTCCGCCTGATCGAAAACCACGGACTGCTCGGAGTCGATCACCTCCGCCGTCACCTCCTCCTCGCGATAGGCGGGCAGACAATGTATGAAGATCGCGTCCGAGGCGGCATGAGCCATCAGATCCGAATCGACCTGATAGGGCTGGAAGATCTCCCTTCTTGCTTGGGCCTCGATCTCCTGACCCATGCTCGCCCAGACATCCGTGTAGACCACATCGGCGTTCTTGACCGCCACGACGGGATCGTTGGTGATCTCGACCTTCGCGCCGGTGGCCTTGCTCTCGGCCTCGGCCCACTCCAAGACCTCGGCGTCGGGCTCGTAGCCCTCGGGCGTAGCCATTCGCACATGACATCCAAGACGAACGCCGCCATGGATCAGCGAGTGGGCAAGGTTATTGCCGTCGCCGACATAAGACATCTTGAGACCCTCTAGCCTTCCCTTCTTCTCCAACATCGTCATGTAGTCGGCCATTGCCTGGCAAGGATGGCTGAAGTCGGTCAGACCATTGATGACGGGGATCTCGGAGTGCTCCGCGAGGTCGAGGGCAATCTGGTGACTGAACGTCCTCACCATCAGACCCTGCACCATGCGGTCGAGGTTCTTGGCCACATCGGGTATCGACTCTCTTACGCCAAGGTTGATGTCCGTCGGCGCGAGGTACACCGAAAAGCCTCCGAGCTGATGGATCCCGACGTCGAAAGAAACGCGGGTGCGCAAGGATGGCTTCTCGAAGATCAAGGCAAGGGCCTGGCCCTCTAGCCTCTTCGCATACTCAGCCGGACGCGCCTTTATGGCGATGGCTTCGTCGATCATCCCTCTTATATCCTCGGTCGTGTAGTCCGAGACGTCGATGAAATCTCGCCTTGTCATACCCCACCTCCCTTGGAAAGAAGCTCCTCGACGAGCTTATCGAGCTCGGTGATCACGGCCGCATTGGCAGAGTACGTAACCTTCTTCATCGGCTTATCCGTCTTGATTACTCGTTCCAGGTTGAAGGGGGTTCCGACCAGCACTAGATCGCAAGGCACGGCGTTGACCGTCTCCTGGAGCTCTCGCACCTGCTCGTCTCCGTAGCCGAGAGCCGGGAGAACATCGGTGAGATGGCTGTACTGCTCGTAGGCCTCCTTGATCGAACCGACGGCATAAGGACGAGGATCGACGATCTCTCCAGCCTTCCAACGTCTCGCCGCGACATGTCCCGCTCCATAGGTCATCTCACCATGAGTGAGCGTAGGACCGTCCTCCACCACCAGAACCCTCTTGCCCTCTACGGCGGAAGGATCGTCGAGGGCAACCTCTGAATCGGCCTGGATTATCCTGGCGGAAGGATTGAGGGCCTTGGAATTCGCGAGCACCTCGTCGATACCTTCCTTGGTCGCGGTGTTCACCTTGTTGACGACTATGACATCGGCCATGCGGAGGTTGGCTTCTCCCGGGTAATAGCTGATCTCGTGGCCCGGCCGATGGGGATCAGCCACAACAATGTGCAGATTCGACTTGAAGAAGGACGTGTCGTTGTTCCCGCCATCCCAGATGATTACGTCGGCTTCCTTCTCGGCCGCCCGAAGAATCTCCTCGTAGTCGACACCCGCATAGACTATGTGACCCTCCTCAATGTGTGCCTCATACTCCTCGCGCTCCTCGTTGGTGCACTGGTGACGGTCCAGATCCTCCACCACCTCGAAGCGCTGGCACCTCTGCGCGCTCAAGTCGCCATAGGGCATCGGATGCCTGATAATGGCTACCTTCTTGCCTCGATCACGAAGAAGACCCGCCATGGCTCTCGTGGTCTGACTCTTGCCGGCGCCGGTACGAACCGCACAGACGGATACGACGGGCTTGCTGGACTCGATCGCCGTACTACCCGATCCCATGAGCCTGAAGTCGACGCCGAGCGAGTCGACCAAGGAGGCCCTGTGCATGACCTCGAGGTGGTGCACATCGCTGTAAGCGAAGACTACCTCGTCGGGTTCATACCGCTTGACCAGCTCGGGAAGCTCCGACTCGTCGTGGATAGGTATGCCCTCTGGATAGCTCGGCCCCGCAAGCTCCGGGGGGTAGACCCTGCCGGCGATGCCTGGGATCTGGTGAGCAGTGAAGGCCACGACCCTGTGGGTTGGGTCGTCTCGAAAGCAAACGTTGAAGTTGTGAAAGTCGCGGCCAGCCGCGCCCATGATGATGACCTTCCTCGTGTCCGTCATGAATTCGTCTCCGGTTCAACGATAAGTAACAAGTACACTTGCCACGGGTTTCGGTGACCCAGGGTTTCGTGTCCTGGCGACTCGAGCGCGCCCCGCGCAGATCCTTTCGCGCGTTGGGCTGCAGGCTCCGTCAAGCCAGGACCTGGGCCACGAAGGCACTGTGCCACGCGTTCGACTCTTGGGCAAGCGTAGTCGACACCGGCCACGAAAGAGGCCGACTACCCTGATGGGTCAAAAAGCCAAGTCCTGGAATTGTTCGCAGCAAACCCAGGCACTTGGGCGAGATAGGACTTGTCGTCCTACTCTGGCTCCACCCCATAGTCGACAGCGGAGCAGCACTCCTCCCGCACGTCGGGATCGAGATCGGGATCCTCGCAGTCCACGTTATCGCAGGGATGTGGCTCTACTCCGTACTCGGGCTGAGTTACGTGGCAGCACTCATCCCGCACGTCGGGATCGAGGTCGGCATCCTCGCAGTCCACGTTATCGCAGGGATGGGGCTCTACTCCGTACTCGGGCTGAGCTACGTGGCAGCACTCATCCCGCACGTCGGGATCGAGATCGGGAACCTCGCAGTCCACGTTATCGCAGGGATGTGGCTCTACTCCGTACTCGGGCTGAGGTTCGACGCCGTAATCCGGATGCGCGACATCGCAGCACTCGGCTCGAGCGTCGGGATCGAGCCCGGGATCCTCGCAGTCGACCATTTCGCAATCGGGAATCACCCCGTATTCAGGCTCAGCCACTCCACAGCCCACCGAGATCAGCCCCATCGATGCTCCCGCCGCCGCCGCCGCCATTACGTTTCGCACCCGGCCTATCGGCTGGCGACGAGCCAGCTCGGCCTCTCTATAGTAGCAGTAGGGGTCCTCGAGCACGTCTCCTGTCACTGCTGATGCGACGCATTTCGCGCCCCCGCGGCAGATCGCCCTCTTGCGACATGATCCGCAGAAGCCTTCGAGATCCTTTGCCGACGAGCATCTGTTGTAGGCGAAAGCGTGTGGATCCCGCCAGATCTCCTCCAGCGGACGCTCTCTGATATTGCCCTCCACGAAGGGATCGTCCTTGCCCGCGAAGGCTTGAAGGCTAAGGCAGCCCTTGATTCCGCCGTTCGCCTCTATGCCTATGGCCTTGAGGCCGGCCTGACAGCCACCCCAGCGCTGCGCCGTTCCCTTCCAGCTAACCGATCTTAGCGGCTCGTCATAGGGGCCGAAGAACCCGATTGAGTCACCGATCCCAATCGGCAGATCGCTCTCGACAGCGAGCCTGTGCAGCCTTGGGAGTAGATAGAGCAGATCTCGCGGCTTGATGACCCAGTCCTCGTGATCGTCCAGGTTGCCCATGGGCTTGCCGAGCTGAAGGCGCCAGCGGCTGGCCCCCAGCTTCCTGCACTGCTCGTGAATCTCCTCGAGATGCGGTAGATTCAGCGTGTTGACGGTAGTCATCACGGTGACGGGAAGGCCGGCGTCCTGGATGAGCTTGATGGCTCTTTCGGTAGCAGGGTAGGTTCCCTTTCCCCTGATCCGCTCGTGGGTTGCCGGAGGGCCGTCCACCGACACGGCGGTATTGGAGAGCCCCGAATCCTTCATCAACTTCGCGCCGGCGGCATCGAGGCCGATGCCATTTGTTACCATGTTCGGGATCATCCCTTGCTCGCGAATAGCTCGAGCAATCGTGGACCAGTCGGTGCGCAGGGTCGGCTCGCCGCCCGAAAGGGTGATCACCTCGCAGCCAAGCTCGGCGAGATCGGAAACCAGATTCAGACACTCATCGGTCGACAGCTCATCGTCCCTGGCGGCGCCGGCTCTCGAGCCGCAGTGGCCGCACCTAAGGTTGCAAGCGAGGGTCAGCTCCCATACGCAGTAGGTTGGTCGGAGCTTCTCTGTGTCCACTAACGGCTTGCCGTTGCGATTGAGGGCTTTCATGGTGTCCCCTCCCAGAAGTCAAAAACTGTCTATTTGAATTCAACCAATCAATCCAACAAGTTTAGCATCTCGAACAAAGAAGTGTCGAGATGCATCGCTGACCCAAATCCCCAGGCAACACCGCTTCTCATCAACGATGTACAGAACTTCCAGCAGCCACCCTATTCGTGTCGACTGGCTTCCACAAATCGAGCCCGGCGCCGTCGGTCTGACATTTGCCCCTGGAAAGAAAGCTCGATCGACGACAGGCCCCAATTGGCATCGCTCTCTTGGAGATGATCTGGATCGCCTCGCGAAATGCCATCATACGAATATCCTGGTCTCGCTGATTCACGACCACGAGCTTGCCACTTATGAGATTGGCGACCTTTGGGATCAAGCCATCAGCCGCGGAATCGAGGTCTGGCGATACCCCATTGATGATGGTGGCGTACCAAGTGATATGGAGGAGGTCTTTTGCCTGACCCAAGGAATCGTGAAGGCCGCACGCCGGGGGCAAAAAGTAGTAATTCATTGCATCGGCGGCCTTGGTCGGACGGGCACGATCGGAGGCTGCGTTCTCTGCTACATGGGCTTTAGCCCTATCTCGGCACTAGAGATACTCGCCGGCCTTCGAGGCGAACGCTGTCCCGAGACTTCCGCGCAGCGCCATTTCATCGAGCTCTTCGCGGGCACTTATCAAGGCCTTCTCTAGCTAGCGCCTTGGTGAAGGAAGCGGGAAGCGCGACCGGCTTGCTCGCAGTGAGGAGACATTCGCGAAGTAGGTGGGAGAGGCAAAGACGATGCCTCGAGCGCCCTTCATCATTTGGAGCCAATCGTTCAAGGGATCGTCCTCGAGCACACATCTCTCGTTCTTGTTCTTGACACACTTACGACAGGCCGTGCACCCCCTCGGCCTCGCCTCGCAAATATCTATGCGCTCCAGCTCAACACCTTCCTCCCCCAATTCCTCTGCTAGTGCCCTCAGGAGATGGACCGTGTTCCCTTCCTTTCGCGGGCTTCCGTTGAAGGCAACCACTTTCATTGGCAATCTCCTTTCAGTGTTTTGCTATACCCAAGCACCAATTCCCCCGCAGGCGACCGCATGTTGTAATCACAGCTCATCACCCGGCCATATGCTCCACAGTTTGCAATTAGCATGACATCTCCTTCTTCAGTCCTTGGAAGACGTCGAGAGTGACCAAGTACATCTCCAGACTCACAAATAGGACCAACGACTTCGAAAAAATCGACCGGAGTCTCATCCAAACGCGTTAGATTGACGATCCCGTGATGAGCTCCGTACAGGGCGGGTCTTATCAGTGAGTTCATTCCCGTATCTAGGCCAACATAGTTGACTCTTCCCTTTGACTTGACCTGCGTGACTCTAGCCAGAAGCACTCCGGCCTCGGAGACGAGGAACCTGCCCGGCTCGAGCCAGAGCTCCACATCCGGCTGTGCGGTCTTGAAGCGCCCCAGCGACTCATCGAGTTCATCGAGGTCGAGCTGCCCCTGTCCAGGGCGCTCTGGAACAGCGAGCCCACCGCCCAGATTCAATACTCTCGCTTTGGGGAAGAGATATCGAAAGGTTTCGAGATAGACGGCGACATCAGCCCAGGTCCTGTTGTAGTGAACCCCACTACCTACATGAGCATGCAGCCCTACTACACGCGCCCCCACATCTCCAGCTAGCACGCTCAAGCGAGGAAGCTCTTCCGGGCTGACGCCAAACTTGGATCTAGGACCAGCGGTACGCACGTAGCTGTGATGTCCTCTTCCCTTTCCGGGATCTATCCTTATCAGGATATCCCTTCCCTCGAAGACCTCCGGCCAATGCTCCAATGGATGAAGGTTATCGAGGGTAATCAACGCGCCAGAGGAAAACCCTTTTTCATACTCGGAGCGAGGAGCAAAGTTGGGCGTAAATAGCAAATCATTGCCATTTTCCCCAATAATCCTTTTGGCCCATTCCATCTCCCCGACAGAAACGCATTCGAGTCCAAGCCCTTTGGAAGTAAGCTGTCGCAAGATCCCTTCGTGAGAGTTGGCCTTCATCGCAAAGAAGACTCGATCGATTGCCTTCATATTTAGGAGCAGATCGGCCTGCCGCTCTATGATCCTCGGCTCATAGACGAAAACCGGCCCATGCTCCTCTCCGATCCTACAAAGCTCCTCACGCATCAGTCTCCACCAAGAGGGCCCCACGCCAAGGTCGACGTCCTGATCCGGCGCCAAGGTCGTCCATCTAGGCCCCAGTACGATATCCTGCCCCTCCTCGCCCAGTAGCAAGGCATGCAGATTCTGGATCAATCTGTCAGCCTGATCCTCGTCGACGACCAGCGATAGGTTGAGGTCGCTCGCCGCCTGAGAAACCAGATGAACATGATGCTCCTCGAATACCTCGAGCGCGGAAGTAAGCCCAGAGAGAATGCTGCGTATGTTGCGACCTACGAGGCTTACGACGGCACAGCCGTCTGTCAGTCTTGCTGTGCATACCTCGTCGAGCCTGGTCATCAAGACGTCCTTGATCTCCGCGGACAAGAGGTTGGCCTTCGGGTCGAGAGTGACGGTCACATTCGACTCCGAGGTGGCGACGAGATCAATCGAAAGACCAAGGTGCTTGAAGACCTCGAAGACATCGGCGAGAAAACCTACTTGCTGCCACATTCCCAAGGTATCCATCGAGACCACCGTCACACCGGTCTTCGCTGATACGGCCTTCACCCTTGCTCTCTCATCCGGACTTCGAGAGGCGATCACGGTCCCAGGCATCGTGGGATGTGGCGTACAGTGTATGTGAATCGGGATCGACCTCGCCCTAGCCGGGGGAATACAGCGCGGGTGAAGCACTTTCGCCCCCATGGTCGCTAACTCCTGCGCCTCCTCGTAGTCCAGGCTCTTCAGCAGACGCGCGTGAGGGACCCGCAGGGGATTGGCGGTGAACATCCCAGGGACATCGGTCCAGATCTCCAGCCGTATTGCTCCGAGTCGCGCGGCCAAGTATCCGGCCGAGGCATCCGAGCCCCCACGCCCAAGAATCACGGTGCGTCCGTTCTCATCCGATGCAATGAACCCCTGCGTCAACAGTCCGGCCTTGGAGTAGGCCGCTAGTTGCTCCCTTAGCCCCGGATCATCATCGAAGGGGCAAACCGCCGATAGGAACCTCTTCTCCAAAGTGCCGTGCTCCGGAGTTTGCGCCACCATGAACTCCCGAGCATCACACCAACCGATGTCGAGCCCCAAAGATGCAAGA
>SKWY01000525.1 GCA_007128675.1 Deltaproteobacteria bacterium
CCCTCGTGTTGCAGTTGTTTGTCTATGAAAGCGGTAGCGCGAGAGACCGCGCTTCCTCCTTCAATGCGCATGAAGTGCCTAAGGCGACCATGTTCAAAGTACGGATTAGTGGGCTGCAAATCGAGAAGCACCAAGCTGCGAAGGGGCGGAATCCAATTGGCGTCGTTGCGATACAGACGATAGGGGAGCTCCACGAATGACCCCAAGGAATCCGGCTCGAAATCGAAGCTCTTCAGGGACATGCGCCCAAGACTATCATGAGGTAGGGATGAACGGACCGCCGCGTATCGCAATAGATGACCAGGGGCTTGCGTTCGAGGTCTACCGATGAAGCCAAGTAGCTCGCAAGAGCGACCCACTAGAGCCACCGAGAGGGTATTTCAATGGCAGCTCGAGCACCGAGTTCTCATGCTTTTCATACTCTTGGCGGTGACAGGCTTCTTCGGTTACTTCGCGGCCGGGGTGGAAATCGACCATTCTGTAGAGCATTTCTTTCCGACCTGGAGCGAATCGAGGGATGCTTACGACAGGTACAAGGATGCATTCCCGCACGAAGATGCTCAGGCCTATGTAGTTGTGCAGGCGTCGGATATCTTCTCGAGAGAAGGCCTCCGGAGGTTGAGCCTTCTGGAGGAGGATCTCGCCGATCTTCCGCATGTAATAGATGTGGATGGTCCCATGTCGATTCTGGACATCGTCGACGACGGCATGTTGGCCACGGAGACTCTCTTCCCCTCCTGGGATCTGGACGATGAAGAAATAGAAAGGCGCAAGACTACAGCCACCACGGACCGGCTCTTCAAGTGGAATTTGGCGCGGCCAGACGGTACTGCCGTGAACATCCGCGTTACACTGGATCCAGAGGCTGTCTCCGAGGCAAGGGGCCGCATGGAGTATCACTTGGCGGCCGAAAGGCTCATAGAGAGCCACCATCACGATGGGCAAGAGATTGTGCTCTCGGGCTTGCCATCGATCCGGGCTAAGTTCGCCCAAGGGTTGGAGCAGGATCTGGGTAGGCTGGTTCCGCTGGGGCTTTTGGTCGTCGTGCTCCTGATGTTTGGTGTTTACCGGAGCGTTGGCGCCGCGCTCGCCTGCCTGCTGACGATCGGTGCTAGTCTCGTTTGGGCCCAAGGTTTTCAGGGGATACTTGGATACTCGATCACCATTCTCTCCTCTATACTGCCGATTCTGGTCATAGTAATTTCGGTATCGGACACTGCGCACATAACTAATGACTTCTTCGAGCGCCGAAGAAGAGGAATGGCGAGAAAGCAGGCCTTGGTAGAGGCAGCCTCGAGGGCGGCCTGGCCATGTCTTGCCACCGAGGTAGTAATCGCCTGCGGTTTTCTTTCTCTCCTGGCGGTGAACATTGTCGGAGTAATGCAGTTTGGTCTAGCCGCCGCCGGTGCCATGTTGCTCACTTGGGCTGCAAACATGACGGTTATGCCGCTTGTCATGTCCTTTGTCCGAACTGACGGTAACGTTCGATCCGCCTCCGGCGGGGGAGCGCCCTGGACGGTGCGGGCCTTTGGTCGCGTAATCGAGTTCATATCCGTGCAAGTAAGGACTCGACCCATTGTGGTCCTTTTGCTCGCGGGAGCGGTTGCTCTGGCTTGCGTGTTGACGATGCCGCACATCGATCGTCGTGCCTTCGTCTTCGATGACCTTTACCCTTCCTCCACCTTCTACCAGGAGCTGAGGTTCGCCGAGGAGGCAACCGGCGGCCTCGTACCGCTGGCTATTTTTGTGGAGGCCCTCGATGAGGGTCAGAATCCTGTGCTTGAGCCCGAGGTAGTCCGCCTGATGGATCGAGCAGGACATATGCTTCGAGAGTTTCCCGAGTTCGCGCAGGCCCTCTCCATCGCGGACTACCTCCGAAAGGCCCATGGGATATTTCTGGGGGACGACGAAGAGATGCTCGAGCGTGATGGTTTGCCAAACTCTCGAAAGCTCGCGGCCCAAGAGATACTCATCATTGACGATGGAAGTATGCTTAGGGATTACCTTACTTTCGATAGGAGGTCGGCGGCCGCGCTAGGCTTTGGGCTCGATGCCGGCTCGACTCGATTCGAGGAGATGTTCGAAGTAATAGATGCCTGGGTCGAGAATGAGCAACGAAGGTTCGACGAGGATCCGAAGCTGCCGAACATCCGGATATCCGCCACGGGGCAGATGCAGCTATTCCACGAAGTTCACGGAACTCTGACCGGAGGGCTGGTGGCAAGTCTGGCAGGGGTCATCTCCATAACGCTCATCATGTTCTTCATAGTCTTCCGCTCCTTCAAGCTCGGACTCATTGGTCTCGTGCCAAACCTCATGCCGATTTTTCTTACGGTGACCTTCATGGTCATCGCGGGAATCTCGTTACGCCCAATGACCGTAATCGTATTCTCCATAGTCCTAGTGATCGCCTACGACGACACGGTCCAGTACTTGGCTAGACTACGTCGCAACTACGCCGAGGCACGGGAGAGACTTGGCCGTCGCAGACCGGAGGAACTCACGAGAGAAGCGATCATCAGCACTCTCTGGGAGACCGGTCTTCCGCTTTTCATCACCTCGACGATCGTTTCAGCTGGCTTCATCCTTCTTCTGCTTTCAAGCTTCGAGGGCATAGCGCATATCGGAATGATTCTCGCGGTAACTTTATTTTTCGCACTTTTTGCCGATCTCTTTTTGGCTCCTATCCTGGTTGAGCGCGTCAAGCCCAGGCTGAGCCGTGAAGACTCCATGGATGGTGACTTCACCGACGAAGAACAAAACCAAGGAACCATCAATGCAGCCAGCTAGGAATACCAGGCCGGAAGCTTCGTTGGTCGTACCGCTCCACGAACTAGCGGATTTAGGGCCGGAAATCGTTGGAGGAAAGGCGCACTCGCTGGGCGTGTTGGCGGAGGCTGGTTTTCGGGTGCCCAACACTGTGGTTCTAACCACGACGGCGCTGCAGATCTTCCTTGCGGATGCCGGTCTACGTCCTCCCAGTTCAAGCGCATCCGACGACGAGCTCGAATCTTTCCGGCAGCAAATCACGAGTTCGGCTTTGCCTTCTTCGTTCCGACTTTTGCTGGAGCAGGCGCGATCAAGCCATTTGGGGCGGGGAGCGCTGGCAATTAGATCCAGTGGCACCTCCGAGGACTTGAGAGATGCCAGCTTCGCAGGTCAGTATGAAACCTATTTGAATGTTCAAGGCACTGAGAAGCTCGAGGACGCCGTAAAAGCTTGTTGGGCCTCCTTATGGAAGCCTGGTATCTACGAATATGCCCGCACCAAGGGAGTGACGCTGGAGCCCCGTATGGCGGTTATCGTGCAGGATCTGGTCCTCGCCGACACCGCCGGAGTTACCTTCACCGTGAACCCCATGACCGGCCGCGAAGAGGAGTGTCTTGTCGAAGCAGTTTTCGGTCTCGGGGAACCGCTAGTCTCGGGGCGTGCTCCGGCGGATCGTTACGTACTGGGAATCGAGAGCGGAGAAGTGATCGAGAGTGAAATCGCAAATAAGACGAATAGAGCTCTGCCAACAGACGAAGGCATTGAACTCGTTCCGGTGCCTCTCGAGGAGTCGGAGACGCCCGCACTGACCCACAGCGATCTGAGCGAAATGGCGCGGTTCGCGGGTGATGTGCAAGAACACTACGGTCAGCCGATGGATATCGAGTGGGCCTACTCCAAGGGCGAGCTATTCGCGTTACAGGCTAGGCCAATAACACAAATATCGTTCTCTCCGGATCTAGGCGAGTGGACCACAGCCGATCTTCGTGACGGCGGAGTTTCATCGACCGTCTGCTCGCCGTTCATGTGGTCGCTCTACGACTACATCTTCGAGTACTCTATGCCCGTATACTTCAAGGGCCTGCGCCTTACGCCTGCGAAGAGGCAAGCCACATGGGCAAGAATGTTCTTCGGGCGTCCCTACTGGAACCTCGCCGAGGTGAAGCGAGCGATGGAAAACGTTCCAGGATACAGCGAGGACACCCTCCATGCGGACCTGGGGGTTGACGTAGACGAAGGGTATCGAGGAAAGAGAACGCCCGTTACTCTTCGTGGCTTGCTTCGTGCACTGCCAACACTTGTTGCGCTGAAGAAGAGCTACAGAGAGCGGCTCGCATACAACCGAGAGTTCGCGGCTGCCTTCGACGAACGAAAGCGCCCGTTCGATGTGCGACCAAGAGAGATCGCAGCGCTCGACGACAAGACGTTCACGGCTCGCTACAGATCGCTCATTCAGGATTTCTACTTCGACACTGAAACGGCCTATTTCCTTACGGTCTACAATACATCAAACTCCAAGCTTGATTTCACGCCTGTCCTAGAGCGAGTCAACGCGCTTGCCGATAACTCCTTGGATGCCCCCACCCTCCTTGCCGGTCTTGTCGACTTGTCTCATTTGAAGCCTATCAAGGACATGAATCGCCTTGTTGCCGACCTAATCTCGACGGGTGCTGGCCTTGATGATGAGAAGGTGGCCGATTTCGCTTGGCGCTGGCGCCACCACGGTCGACGTGAGTTGGACGTTAGGGTGCCCCGATGGCCGGAGGATCTCGAGTTCGTGCGTCAGATGCTCGAATCCGCGATGGAGACATACGATGCAGACAAGACGCCCGAAGTATTGGAAAAGGAACTCTATCGGCGTTACGAGAACATGCGTGACGAGGGGCTCAAGGCGGCTCGCTTCAGGCCGTTGCTTCAAAGCTCATTCCGCAAGAAACTGGAACTAGTTCGCCAGTACGCGTGGTGGCGCGAGGAAATGAGGGATTATTCGACGTTCGTCCACGCGCTCATAAGACTCTGGTCCTTGGAGGCTGCAAATAGGCTGGTGGCTGCCTCAATCCTCGACGAGTCGGACGATCTTTGGCATCTTCATTGGCCAGATGTCATGTCGGCACTGGAAGGGGAGATGGATGCCTCGGACGTGCGAAGACGAGTGCGCAGAGGACGTCGCTTGGTGCAATCGTTTCGAAACTTCGACAATCCCAACGAGATTGGGACACATTTTCGTCGCATGCACGAAAAGGATTCATCGTCCAACGGCGAAGAGCTTCGAGGAACACCTTGCTCTCCTGGTCGAGTTGTCGGTAGAGCGCGTGTCGTGCATAGCCTCGAGGAAGGGGCTCGACTCGAAAAGGGAGACGTTTTGGTGACAGTTTTCACTGATCCCGCTTGGACTCCTCTCTTCCCTAGCCTGGGGGGTGTCGTAACGGAAACGGGGGGCGTCCTCTCTCATGCCGCGGTCATATCACGGGAGTACGGCATACCGGCCGTGCTCGGCGTTTCCCGGGCCACAAATCGGATTGCCGATGGAGACCCGATCGTTTTGGATGGAAGGCAAGGGGTCGTCATGGTGCTGGAGAAGCAACCGATCAAGAGCATTGACGAGAGCTAGTCATGGTCTATGAGGCTCAGCGGTGCGCGGGACGGCGGGACTCTGGCGGCCTAGGGATATGCCATTCCTCGGTTCCAGAGCGCTTGCTAAGAGGATCGCGGTTGGCACTAGGTCCCCGTCGGTGTTGGCGCTCCGCTTCTTCGAAGAGCTCGAAGAAGGCTTGCTCGAGGTAATCCTCCTCGAGCGCCTGTCTCGGGAGCACGAAGTGCAGCGACGTCAGCCGGTCCCTCCACCTAGGGTGTATAACCCAAAGGTCGAAACGTGCTTCCGTGAAGGTGCGCCTAGCGATCCCATAGACTACCCAGTCCACGCGACCGTAGGCACCAAGCGCGGCAAAGGCTGGTCCTATTGTGCCTTGCCCAAGCTCATTGCCAGCCTCGAGAGCGATCTCCCTCAAACTTTCGAACTCTTCGGATACTTCCAGCGAGACACGGATTGTCGTCTCACCTCGCCGTGTCACCTCAATCACCTCGCCGTGAGGCATGAGTCCAGCTTGTTCCAGGCGGAGGATATGTCTTCCCACGGGAAGACCCGTGATCCTCACTGGCGTCACACCGTACCGAGCCTCGGATATGAACACGCGAGCGCCTGCTGGCCTGCTCGTCACCGAGACGGAGCCGACTGGACCAGACTCGACCTCGTCTCGAACTTCCTCGACGATTCCGGGGATGGAGCCCCAGAACTTTCGCGAGTCGGGCGTGAAGTCTGGATCATGGAGCAAGAGTTCTCTGTAGACCGATCTAGCTCTGCCGAAGTCTCCTACTTGCACATGGGATGCCGCGAGATAGGCGAGGGCTTCACTATAGACCGGCACATAACGAAGCCAGAAGGCGTACTCCCCAAAGGCCCGTACCCTGGAACTCAAGATGTCCACGGCCTCTTCGTAGCGGCCCTGATGAAAAGCGTTGATGCCGGGCTCGAGATCAAGCTCCCTGTGGAGGCGATCTCGGGTTAACTCTGCTGGTGGCCGGATCCTCATGAGGTCCTCGACGCGAACCAGGGTCACCCCTCTCCGTGTTTCCGCGAAGTGCTTGAGGCGCGCTCCAGCCTCGGCGGCTAGCTCTGCGGATCTCGTATCCTGTGGAACTAGGAAGACCTGTGCTCGTCGTTCTGGCGGCACCCTCCCAAGGGCGGTGGAGGAAGCCGACACCATTAGCAGACACGCTATTAGGCCACGAACTCTGCCGCTTCGGTCCATGCGCCCTAATGTAACAGATTTTCGAAAAGGAACTAACCGGACTGATTGTGCATCTTCGGACGCAATGCCCTCAGCCATGATAGATTGACCAAGCGAACGAGCAGGCGCCAACCTCTCCGCTCGCCAACCACGACGCCAGCAACGGGTTGTTCTCATCATGAATCAGTGCCCTAAATGTGAGGCAATGCTCTTTCGTAGAGTCTTCGCCGGCGTGCAGGTTGACGGTTGCCCCTCATGCGGCGGCTCCTGGTTCGACGGCGGAGAACTCAAGGCACTCGTAGCTGATCTCGATCAATTGAGGGGCGTAGACCGAGAGTTTCAGCCGGGCATTCAGCCCTCCGCCAGGAAGGAGATTGTCGACTGCCCAAGATGCGAGAACCGTCTCACGGAAATGGCTCATCCCTCACTGCCTGACCTTCTGGTGGATGCCTGTAGGGGCTGTCGTGGAATCTTCTTGGATCATGGCGAGCCAACCAAGATAGCCGATGCGCGTGAGCCGCCAAGCGCTGGGGGCGTCATGGGGGCAAGCATGGTCTCGGCCCATCAATCGATCTCCGAGGAGGAATCGGAGTCTCCTCGGTCGGCGGGGCTCGAGGCAGTCGAGCCGGCCCTGGAGCCCTCGTCTCTCGACGCTCCATCTCGAGAGGAGGCGAAGCTCGAGCTCATCTTGCGCGTACTCGGTATTCCGGTTGTGCTGCTGCTCGCCTATATGGCCCTTCAGTCTGATGGTCTTCGAATGGTCGGAAAAATGTTCATGGCCATGTGGGTTCATGAGCTGGGCCATGCCTCCATGGCATGGCTGTTCGGTCACTTTGCCATTCCCGGACCTTGGGTTGCCTGGACGGGTGAAACAAGAAACATTCTGGTCGTCCTCATTGTGGCAGGTGCCATAGTGGCGCTCGGTCTTCATGGTGCTCGAAAGCGCAGCTGGATCATCCTATCGCTCGCCGGACTGCTTTTATTGTTTCAAATCATAGCGACTGGTTTTGCGTCCAGGCAAACGGCCTTGGCAATGATTACCTTTTTCGGCGATGGGGGGCAGCTCGTAATCGGCATGTTGCTGATGTTGACCGTCTACTCGGCGCGTGGCTCCAAACTCTACGAAGGATGGCTTCGGTGGGGCCTCTTGGTGATTGGTGCCGTGGCCTTCGCGGATGCACTGCATACCTGGCTCCCGGCCCGAACTGATTTTGGCGCAATCCCTTTTGGGATGCAGTCCCGGGCGGGGCTTTCCGATGCGTCGAGGCTCGTGGAGCATTTTGGCTGGGATGAGCGCGCGCTCGTGATGAGACACATCCGACTGGCACAGGTATGCGGGCTCATCCTCGCGTCAGCCTACGTTCTTGGCATTGTGCAATCACGTCGCGAGATTAAAGCTGCCGACAGCAGGTCGTAACACGCTCTCTTCGATGGGCTCGTTCGGCTTTGATTTGGCCGAATCCGGAACACTTTGCCTCCAAGACATGCGTCGTCGAAGAACATGGGTAGGTGTTCTTCTCGCGCTCCCGCCTACTAAAGAATTTGGGCCAGATGTACTATTCAGGTGGCAGGGTGAAGAGGTTGGTGATGCCGCTGGAGGTTGGCGGGCCGTTGGTATACTGGCAAGTTCTAGCATCGTTGCTAGCTGTCTCTCTAAGTGCACAAGGAAATCTGAGCTACGTGAGCAGATGCTTTTCGCTTTTTTCGGAATCAGTCGCTGGCCGATTCTCACACCGCCGCCCGGGAGCGATGGGGGAGCGGCTTCGATGAACGACGATTGCACGGTGGAGGGAGCGGCCCAATGAAGCTCATGGATCTGAACACCCCAGCGTTGGTGCTGGACCTGGCCGCCTTGCGCCGAAATCTTCGGGCCATGGAGATGACTATCGCCCGCCACGGCGACGTGGTGCTGCGAGCACACATGAAGACGGCCAAGTGTCGTGACGTCGCCGAGCTCGCGGCTCCTTCCGGCGCGCCCATTGCCGTCTCCACGCTTGCCGAGGCGAGGTATTTCGCCGAGGCGGGCTGGGCGGACCAGATCTATGCGGTGGGTGTCACCCCCAAGAAGGTGGAGCTGATAGCGAACCTGAACGCGACCTTGGGGGCCGACGTGAAGGTGCTGACAGACGATTGCGACGTAGCGACCATCATCGGCCGGCGGGCCTCCTATCCCAGGGCTCTCATAGAGATCGACTCCGGCCAGCAGCGAGGTGGAGTCGAGCCAGACTCTCCCTTGTTGCTCG
>SKWY01000318.1 GCA_007128675.1 Deltaproteobacteria bacterium
CTTGCCCGTGCCTGTCTCTCCCTCGATGACAACGGTTGCCTCGGTTGGGGCGATTTCCCCGAGCAACGAGAATATCTCTCTAATTAGCACGTGTCTTCCAACGAGCGCGCCAAAGCGGTCGTCCGAAGAAGGCTGAATCTCCAAGGCTTGCTCGCTGGGCAAGAGACGAAGGGCCGTACGTCCGAGCTTGATCTCCGCGCCAAAGCCAACCGAAATCTCCCGAACGCGTGCTTCTTTGTAGAAAGTACCGTTGGTCGAGTTCAGGTCTCGAAATTTTGCCTCTCGCCCATCCCAAAGAACCTCGAGATGGCGCCGAGAGACGGTCCCGTCGGCAAGCGCTAGGTGGCAGTCGGGCTCACTGCCCACATACACAACATCTTTGGGCAGGGCCAACGTTCGTCCTCGATCCGGTCCGGCGGAAACGAATATGATGGCTCGGCTGGTGTCGACGTGTGTGTGTTGGCTTTGAGCTGAAATCTGTCGGGTTCGAGACACCTGCGTCTCTGGAGTTGAGCGGGACATTGTCGAAGAGATAGCATTCTATCACTCGTCTTGGAGTGCGCCTACCTGCATGTGGAAGGGTGGTATCGGCACGAAGAGGCGAACGCGCTCGCCGATTGGTACATCGACACGATAGGTTCGGTCGAAATCCTTTGGCCCAATTACTCGCACCACGCGAGGGCCGGCCATGACGGCGATCAAGTCGTCCTTGTCGGGAATGGGTTTTGGTTCCGAGTCGATCAAGAGTCTGTCGGGCCGCACCGTCGAAAGGATCTGGACATAGCCGGCTCTCTCTTCGGGCACCAGAGCCGGATTAACTCGAACAATGTTGCGATTCAGCCTGATGGCTCCCTCCCAAGGTGCATGACGTCTTGCCTCCAATCGCATCCGCTTAACTCCTCGCGGCAAATCGTCTAAACGGAGCGGAGTCCTGCCAACCTTCTTGCCATCGAGAAACACATCGGCACCACGAGGCCTCGAGAGCACTCGAAGTGAAGTGGTTGCCACGGTTGACTCCGGCATTGCTCGCGCAAGTCGCCTCGACTTCGTCAGCTCGGCGCTGCCCTTCCAAGTCGAGCGCCCGTCGACGATCGTTTGAATCTCTATCTCACTCCCGATGGATGCAGGCAAAATCATCGGGGGTCGCCCTTCGACTGCCTTTCCATCTACTAGAATAGTGCCCTCGAAAGAAGCTCCCTCGATTAGCAATAGGCCTTCCGGCAAGAAACGCTGCCCCGAGCCTGTCTCGGAATAGGAGTCGGTCTTTTCGAGCTCTTTTTCGACCGACGGAAGAAGGCCCGGCTCATGCCTTGGCCATAGAGCATAGGCAACTAGAAGGAAGGGCAGAATGGAGCAAGCTAGGTAGACTAGGGCATCGCGACGAAATGTGGATTTTGCGCGGAGATCCTTACGCTGCACCACTCGCGATTCGTCTGATTGCGCAGATTTGGCAGGCGATGATCTTGGGGCCTTCGAGATAGAACCTGGCGTCGTCAAGGTGATGATTCGAGTCGTCCTTCGTGGGGTCGAGGGAGCCAAAGGCTTACCGAACAGTTGCTTCATCAGGCGTGAAAGATCACTGGGGGCCGCTACCATGCTCGCCTCCACTGCGAAGCGAGAGAGGGCTTGTTCCATTTCCTCCGCTGTCTGGAAGCGTCGATCTGGGGTGGGGGCAAGGGCCTTCATCACAATGGAGGCAAGAGCCTCAGGTATTGCTTTGTCTATCTTGGAAGGCGGAGTAACACGAACATCTCGAGTCATCCCCAGGGTAGAAATGTCCGAGGAACCCACGAACAAGCGCTCTCCAACGAGCAACTCATGGAGCACGATGCCCACATTGAAGATATCCGACCGATGATCCAGTGGATCGACTCGAGCCTGTTCCGGCGACATGTAGCCATACTTGCCCTTCAGTAGACCCACCTCCGTGGCCTGGGCTCGAGTCTTGGCCTTCGCAATCCCGAAGTCGGTAATCTTGACTTCACCATCGAAAGACACGAGCACGTTCTGTGGGGAGATGTCGCGGTGAATAATGCTCAAGGGTTCGCCATTTGGACCTGTCTTACGATGAGAGTAGTCGAGACCGTTGCAAACCTGCCGAGCAATGTAGATTGCCAGCTTCGTATTCATCTTCATGCCTTGCTTGGCGCAGGCTCTTGTCACCTCCTCCAGATCGCGGCCGCTGACGTACTCCATCACGATGAAGTACTGCCCATCGGCGATGCCCAAATCGTAGACCTGTACGACGTTGCCGTGTTGGAGCTGCGCGGCAAGCTTGGCTTCCTCAATGAGCATCCCCACGAAGTCCGCGTCGCCGCTATAGGCGGGCAAGATCTTCTTGACGACGAGCTGTTTATCGAAGCCCGCCGCGCCGCAGAGACGAGCACGATAGAGTTCCGCCATGCCACCCGTGGCGATGAGTTCGAGGATTTCGTATTTCTGCATGGCGAACCGTTATCTTACACCTCGCTGGCTACAGCCACCAAGGCACTTCGAACGCTCTCATGCGTGGTTCTTGGGAAAGGCGTGATGGTCTCGTCACGTATGGGCTCCCCACAAGATGAGCGGCACCGGCGGCTTTCTGCCCGCAACCAACCCGTGATACTCCGAATCCAATGCCCTCCACCCGCTGAGTGGCTAGAATGAGCTTAACCGTGAAGCTTCATCGAAAAACTCGAGAGCCGCTCCCAGAGGAACCTGGAAACAGAAGCTCCAGTGTTCCCTTGCTCTCCTTGTCTCTAGCTCGAGCGATGCTCGAGCACGGAGATCTTATCGAGGCCGAGACACTGTGCCGCGATGCATTGCAGGCGACGCCCCATGATTCCGAGGTTCTGAAGCTACTTGGACGCTCTTTGCTTGCACAGCAAAAGAATTCCGAGGCCGTTGCTACCCTTGGGCAGGCTCTTCTTGGGGCCCCTGAATGCACGGCGTCTCAACGAGATCTCGCAGAGGCCCTGCTACGGAATGGTAGCCCTATTTCCGCGCTCCCCTTTTTGTACAGGGCCAAGTCACTTCTCTTCGACCATGCCGATCCCTGGCTAGATTCATTGACCGATAGCGCCTTGGTCGAGGCGAGACGTCGTGGCTTTGCCTTGGTGGATCCGACCGACTCCAAAGGCCAAACGACCCTGGTCTTCGTGGGTCAGCCTCTAGACCAAACCGAACTCGTTGGAGGTGATGATCTGGGAGCTGTCTTTCCTCCAGTCGGATCCGATACAAGTGAGACTCGAAGAGAGGAGAGAATAGGCGGGGCCCACCTCCGTAACGATCCGCCCAATAGATCTCCCGCAAACGTAGATGCAGCTCTGGATTCCATACCGGCCTTGAACGGTATGTTGATGCTCGCCGCAACCTCGAAAGAGCCTCGAGTGAGCCTGGGGGTGGAGGAAGTGCTCAAGGCAATCGTTGGGGAAACGCGAAGGGAATACGCTGAAGTTGATGAGCTTTACGAAACCTCCATGCCGAAGGCTCGCGGCCTCCGTCTTTGGGGCGCAGTGGCGCTCGTTCTTCTTTCCAGCGCGGGAGGAGCGATAGCTTCTTTAGCCATGGGGAAGCTGGCATCGAAGGAATCTCGCCTGTTGCAGGCCGCAAGTGACGCCCTCTACCAAGATACCGAAGCCGGCTATGAGTCAGTCCTCACGACACTGAAGACTGTTGAGGGCTCGCGCCCTGTTGCCGCTCGAGCCTTTTCGCATGCGGCGCTTGCTCTTGACCATAGAAAAGGATCCGGACACATCTCCTCGGCAGTTAGGCTTCTCGAGTCCCTCTCGCAAGAGGAGCGTGATCTCGAGCTGGCGCTTGGCGCTCGCGTATATCTTTTCAAAGCGCAGCAAAGCCAGGATTTCGGAGAGTTCGAAGTCACAGAGCCCAGCATCATCTTCACCAAGCCAAGCACATTCGAGGAAGCGCTGCGTTCGGCTGATCTCCACTCGCCATTTCTCGGAGCTATACTGGGTCGATACTTGTTGTCCGTTGGAGACGATGAGGGAGGTGTGTCGGCGTTGCTGAAAGCATTAGAGCTGGATCCAGATCTTCCATTGGCTCGGCGAGCCTTGGCTAGATGGGCCGGCGACAAGCAGGATCTGATGCATGCCAAACGCCATCTCGAGGTGCTCGTGAGCCTTGATCCCCAGGATGCTTCGGCGATTGCCGATCGTGCCTTGGTCCAGGCAGCGTTGGGTGAGAGCTTCTCGGAAGAAGAACTTGGCTCGTTGGCCCGCATCGTCGACGAGGATACAGTCTCGGTGACGCGAGCCCGCGTTGCCTTGATTCTAGCTGTCCTGGCCTTGGCCAATGACGACTGGATGCACGCGGAGACTCTTCTTGGGCATGTTGCTCCGTATCCTGAGTTGGCTGCCGCTGGCCTGAAGCTGATATCTGCCGCTGGCCACGGGGAGGCCGCCGAGCGCCTTGCGCATATCTACAGAGAAATGGTATCGGCCCGGTGCCTGGCCGAGGCATATGCAATAACGCGGATTGTCCTGGTGCTGCCCGAAGCGAATCCGGGTTTCGCATTCGACGATGAAAGGACTTTGAATTCTGAACTTGCTCGGATTCGCCCAACTCCTGGGCGCTTCATTCCTTTCGAGATTAATTGGGCTCGGGCTGTTCCGAATTTCAATGACATTCAATGGGCGGAAGACCCCTTTGTCACGGCGGAGGGGCTTGTGGCCGCGACGCTTGGTTTTGCTCATCTGGCCGAGGGTCGTCTCGAGGAAGGACGGGATCAACTGACGGCGGCTATACAATCTGGTTGGATCTCGGGCCATCTACGCCTAGCGTTGGCGGAGACCCAGTTGACGCTGGGAGCCTCCGACGATTCGATAGCGACCCTTTCACCAATCATCGATGGAGAGGGAACCAAAGCGGTGAGCGCTCGCAAAGTCGCTGCTCGGGCACACTTCCAAGCTGGGCGAGTAGGCACGGCACGCGACATGGTTCATGCTTTGTTGGGGGCGGATATCATCGCGGCGGATCTGCTGTTTCTAGCTGGCCAGATCTCTCTGGAAGAGGACCGCTTGGACGAGGCCATCACTTGGATCGAGAAGAGCCGGCGTCTCGAGCCCAATGGAGAACATGTGGCTGCAGCCAAGTCGATTCTGGAACAATTCGTCGAAAGCGAGCCGGATGAAGAGCGCGCCGCCAAAGTGAAATCCCTGCTCGAGAAGCTACGCTAAGCTTTGAAGGTCTAATTGCCTATCGTAATGTTGACGGTCGATCCCGGTTCCGCTCCCGTACCACCGGCCGGAGATTGACGTGACACCCGTCCCACGTTACGGCCGGTGACATTCACCCGAAACCCTGCCGCTTCGAGCTCCGTGACGGCGCCCCTTCTCCATTTGCCGACGACACGCGGGACTGGGATGAGTCTTGGTTCGGGTTCGGCCTGCTCCGTCGCGCTGGAGACTCTCTCGGACGCATCCCTGGCGGCCTGACCGATTCTCGCCGCCGCCTCGGCGGCCTGCGCACCTGCGGCCTGCGTCGCTTCCGCCGCGGAAGTCCCAGCGGGGGCCTCGTCAGCCCGAGCCTCGTCCGCAGGCTCTGACGCTACAGCTTCCGTGGGAGAGGCAATTCTCACCAGCTCTACACGCCTGTTCACGGCACGGCCGTCAACTGTGTGATTCGGGGCCACGGGAGAGAGCGGCCCGACGCCGTGTGCCTTTAGCAGCTCCGGTGCGACACCGGCCTCGATGAGGCGGTCTCGCACAGCCTCGGCGCGTTCCGTCGACAGCCGCATGTTCGAGTCGAAATCCCCGGAGGCGTCGGTGTGCCCCACGACGTAGAACACATTGCCGCTTGTGTCTTTGAGGTGATCCGCTAGCTCCTCGATTACTGTATCGGATTCTGGCCTTAAGTCTGCTGTATCCGCTTCGAAGGCAATGTCACGAAGGATGGCAAAGCCTTCCTGATTCAAGTCGCTCCTGAAGTCCGTTCCGGCATCTGGCGCCTCGAAGGTGAAGGGGGTCTTCTCCAACATATCTATCCTGAAGCCCGGCTGTGCCCAACCGAGAGTTCCACCGTGTGTGATGATGATCGACACAAAGATGCTTCCGCGCTCCGTTTCCTTGTGTCCGGCGATGTAGTGGTGAAGAGTGGCACGGCTGACTGGGCCGGAGTTCCTGCCTCCGAAATCGTTCGCAAAAGGATTCTGCCGGTACCACCAGAGTTCGAAGTCGAGTCCACAAGTCTCTGCGTCGCAACGGAAGATATCTTCGAAGCCGGCATGCTCCATCCACTCGCTGTAGAAGCGGTAAATCTGGAAGGCAGAACTCCCCTCACCGCCGCGATACAACACTTTGGACAGCCGGCCTTCCAGCTCGCGAACATCATGGATCTCAACCACCCTCGTGCCCGACTCCTTGAACCGTGTATGAGTCGGGCCGGTAACGAGTCGATAGCTGTCGAACTCGCTTCGCTGCTGATGATGCACGGTGGCTCCCGGCAGCACCGGCGCCATGAAGCCCGACCATGCCAAGGAGTCTTCGTCGGCCCTTGCGGTGGTCGCCATCAGGCAGGCTAGCGTTCCCAGTATGATCAAAGAGCCTTTTCGTTGCATTCTGTCGACCTCATTCGTGCGAGTTTGGTGTGCTGGCCGTCAAGGCCTGGCGGGTAAGGGGGCAAGAGCGGTGCGCGCGCCGGCAGACCGCGTTGTTTGGGCGTCGAGTATAGCAGGGTAGGGCCGCCCGACGGGACAGTCCCGCCGGCGCGGGTGAGACGCGCGGAGCGCGAGCAGATCATGGCCTGCAGTTGGAGCGTGGGCAGCGCGCCTCTCCATCCGTCAATTGATACTCAAACGAGTCGAGAGTTCGAATCGAGATTCTCTCGGGGTCATGGTTGAAAGAGGCACCACTGTCCGAGAAGGCTGCTGCCGCCCGCCAGGCACGTGTAGCCATGGGGGCAGTCAGGAACACCTCCCGTATCTGGGCATGGGTAGAGCTCATCGCCAGGTTGGCAGTCACAGAAGCTCGGGTTCCACCAAGAGCAGGACGGCGGACACTGGCAGACCTCCTCCCCCGAAAGCCCGCAAGGATTGCCGGGAGCACAGCATGTCTCCCCGATCTCCGGGTCGGGGTTATCTGGACCAAAGGTTCCATCGCAGGGTGCCGTGGAGCAATGCGTCTGGATTAGGCAGGCGCCGCTGTCCTGATCACAGTACAACTCGTTGCCCATCGAATCGGGGCAGTCGCATAGCGGCGGCATGCACGTCCCATGGAACTGGTATGGGACCGTCTCGGCGCCTCGATTGAATGCGCACTGATAACCGTCGGCGCAGCCCGATACGGAATGGCCACGATGGTACTCGCAGGGCGCCGTGCATACTCCCTGGCATTCATATCCGCTTGGGCAGTCGGCGTGACTTAGACAAGGGTCCGTATCGAAGCACTTGAGCCTCGACCAGCCGAGGTCCACGCACATCTCGTGATCCTCGCAACCTTGGCCCTCGTTGCAACGGTATCGAGGCATGTCGTGTTGATCGCTCACGGAGACGAGGCACCTGCCGGCCATGCAGTCGACGGGCCAGGGGCAGTCCCAGTTTCGGCCGCACGAGAAGCCGCAGGTGCTCCAGTCGATATTGTGTGGATTGCTTACGCACTGCGCCGGTACGGCGCAGTCGTAATCCTCTCGACAGCTATCGGAGTGCTCGTCGGCGGCTTGGAAAAGAGGGGGATGAACTCCTACCCAGCATTTGTCTCCGGCGCAGATCTCATGGTCCGCGCACTCGGCATCGCAGGGTCTACTCGGGCCGATGCCGTATGGAGCGTAGCCATCGATGAGCCAATCGTCATGGAAGCAAAAGGGAAATGGCGGATCAATGATGCTTCCGGTGCCGCCAAAAAAGGACCGGCCTATGACGCAAGTCGACTCGTCGGGACAGTCCGAGTTCTTAAGGCAAGGAGTTGTGCAAAGCGCCACGGGCACGGCCAAGAGGGGGGGGTCGTGTTCGAGAATGTCATTGGAGCCGAGACCCGTATCGAGACAAAACCCGCTCTGACACTCCTCGGAAAGGAAGCAGAGCTCACCGTCAGGAAGGAGGCCTGCGCTCATGCAGACTCTTCCGATTCCGTAGAGCATTCCGCAGACGCGGCCGTCTCCGCACTCCGCGTCGGAGAGGCAGCCAACGGGAACACATCTGTCAATAGAATTGCACGAGAAGCCGGCGGGGCAGCCGCCTTCATCGTCGCAGAGGGGGCCGTGCTGCTCGTAGTTGCGATTGGGGCTGCCCGCACAGAAGCCTAGGGACTCGGGGTTGGTGGGGTTGGACAGCTCGCAGGTGAAGCCATCGTCACACTCGATGCCCGTAATGCCGGCGCAAAAGGAGAGGTAGGGGCGCCTTGGGTTATCCATGCATCGGCCCGTCCAGGATGTGTCCGTTTCCGCTCGACAGATCTGGTTCCCTTCGCATGGGTCCGAATGTCCGCACGATGGACCCGGATCGTGGCCCAACCTCTCGTCGACCTCCAAAACGGTCCACTCCTCCCGGTCGGCGGCGCTCGGATCAGCGTAGTGTACGAGGGTCAAGAACGCGCCTGCGCCGAAGACCAAGGCGCGACCCCTTTTCGGCTCGAGCAATACTTGCGGCGAGTTGACCCTGACCGAGACGGGGATGCTCGTCCTGTCTGCGGGGATGAGAGCAATTGCGGACGGAACACCGTGATCGCTTTCGGTGCAGTCGAACCATATCTCATAACGATTGACGGGATCGAAGACCCTCTGTTGGTTACAGTTCACGCGTTGGCGGAAGACTGGTCCCGGCGGAACCTGTACGCCGATATACTCGAAGCCGCCGTCCTCGAC
>SKWY01000227.1 GCA_007128675.1 Deltaproteobacteria bacterium
AAGCCTCGGTCTCTTCGGCCTGCCGAGCTATCTCTTCCGCGCTGGGCGCTCCCTGACCCCATCTAACGGTGACGACCGGAAGTGGCTCGGCCTTGCCTTTCAGAGAGACCGCGCCTCGAGGCAGAGCTTCGAAGCCGCAGGATTCGGCGACTAGGTCGAAAAGTGTTGCGGATACGAGGACCTCATCCTTGATCGCCTTTCCTTGCACCCGTGCGGCGGTATTGACCGCGTCGCCGAAGACATCCTTACCGTCGGGGACGACCTTCCCGAAGTGGACGCCCACCTTGATGTGAATCGGCGTTTCTTGCGGACTCTCGCCGCGTGCTTCGTGTAGCCGTATCTGCATCGTTGCGGCGCACCGAACGGCGGCTGCGGGATCCTCGAAAATCGCCATTATGGCGTCGCCGATCGTTTTGACGATCTGGCCCCCGTGCTCCTCGACGAGCGGGAAGAGAAGGCGGTTGTGCCGGTGGATGAAGGCGACGCCCTCCACGTCTCCTCGCTTTTCGAACAGCTCCGTGCAGCCGCAAATGTCGGTGAACAGTACGGCCAGGTTTCGTTGGCGGTTGGCCACCAACCTATCGATCTCGTCTCTTTTCGCGAGTAGCTGCTCGAGTTCCTTGTCGCCCACGGCAGCATTCTACCTTAGTGGGCAGGACAAGGCTTCCAAGGGATCCAAGAGAAGTGGTGCCGGCCATTTGGCCTGCGGTCCGCTTCGAATCAGGCGGCGCAGTTGGCGTGAGCCCTTCTTGGTCTGAAGGTGCTCGGAGCGTCCCAGCCAGACCCACTTTTTTGGGAGGCCGCCAAAGGCACCGACAGGTGCGGCAATCTTCGAGCGAACACTCGGGGAAATGGATCCCTTGTGGGGAGCTGCTGGTCTCGAACCGTGACCAGAGGACCGGAGGGGACAATTCACCGAGCAGAATTCCCTCAGGGCAGACAAGACTTGACGCATAAGTGGTAACAGGGGTTATTAGTGCCCATGACGACTGCCACTGGGGAAAATCTACTGACTCGCAATGTCGCCTACACCGGGGAGCGTATCTCTGTAAAAAGCCTCGAGGATGGAATACAGGAGACCCGCTCGCGTCAGAACGTGCAGGTCGAGGAGCTAAAGGGGCTGCAAGAGAAGAATGTCAAGCTCCAAGGGGCGCTGGATGAGGAGATCCGCAAGCTTCGCAAGCTCTCCGACTATATGACGACCTCTCGCAATGTGAAGGGCGTGGTCGCCAATCTCAAGGAGCTGATGTCCTACATCCCCGGTCTTCGCTCATTGGCAATCTCACGCCGTTCCATCGAGGATCTGTTGCGCCAGCAGTACGAGATAAGCGTGCGCCGGGTGAAGGAGGCTTCGGAGTTTGCCGACAAGCTGCAGTCTTCCGAGGCCCTTTTGCACGATGAGATGGAGAGGCTGAACGAGAAGATCATCGAGTCGGCAAAAAACGAGGAGACAGCCGCGGAGTACGTTTTGGAGCTAGAGCGGCATCGTGCCGAGCTGGAGTCTCGAATCGAAAAGGCCGCCGAAAGCTCCGCCGACAAGCGTGAGCTGCAGGCCGAGCTGGACAAGCTGAAGCGAGTCATGTCGGAGCATTCCACGCTGTTGCAGCTCTACAGCACCTGCGAGGAGCGAGTCGTGAGATTGAAGCAGAACACCCAGCGCCTCCTCGACACCATTGGCAACCTCGCCTCCGATATCGTTCAGTACGTAAATGCCGCGGGAGAGAAGCTCGATCTCGTGGCGGGCCAGATCCAGGCCCTTGGCACCGCGGCCGATGCTTCGGTTGTCATGCTCGAGATGAAGAAGTCGCTAGACGTGATGACCGAGTCGATGAATGAGACCACGCGCTTCGTCTCTGAAACGCAGGTCTTCTTCCGCCAGAACCTGGACAACCTGCTAGATGATCTCGAGATCTACGACGATACCACCCAGAAGGTCCTCGACGAGAACCTTCGTCTCAGCCAGGAAATCGAGGAGCGCCGCATCTCTCAAGGGGTCCAGACCGCCATCGAGCGCCACAAGGCCGGCGGCGGTCCCGCGGCATGAAGGCCCGGATCCCGGCCGTACGCCTAGAGGAGCCGCGCAGTAGCTGGTATGTCGATTGGGCCTGTTCCACCCTTGGGCGGGCGAGGCTTAGTCGTCAGTACCCCGACGCTCGACTCCTCTCGGCCCACATAGAATGCCTTGGAAGGGAGTTTCACCTTGGTTTGTATGACGGCTTGGATGTGGATCTGCGCTCTGGGCTGCCCACCTACAAGGAATGGGCCCGCGTCCAAAGCGACCATCAGATAGCCCCCGAGGCCTTGGCGCGCCTTCCCGATGTGGATGTGTTGGTCGAACGATCACGGGGGAGAGAAGGCTCGATCCATGGCAAGCAGCTTCTCAAGCGTCATTACTATCAGTCGCTGCTTGGCAAGAAGCTGCAGTCCCTGAGTCATATGGAGGTGGCGCTGAGGCGAGTCGAGCCGGAGCATCGCACAGCCTACTTCCACATCATTTTCGACAAGCTCGATGCCACGGGGATACTCGTTCGTTACAGCATCGACTTGAGCCAAAGAAGCGCGGCGTTCGATAGGGCGATCGTCACGCTTGATGACGATGAGGCGGGGCATACCGAGGCCCTGCGCTCGATGATCTTCCGGTTCACCTCGCTCGATGCGGAGATGACCTTCGCAAAGCTTGCGGTGATTGAAGGGGTCGACGTCGAGCGCGTCGTCAAGGGCGTGGTCGGTCCCTTCTTCTTCAGCGATATGGACGTCCCCGACCCGCTCCAGCAGGCGCTGGTCGAGTATCCCGACGGCTTCGTCGGCACCTTCGCGCTCGACATGGCGGCTCTTGATGTCGCCAGTGATCGTGACAACGATCCGCTCTCCACGGCATTGGCCGAGCGGCTGAGCCCGGAAGCTCGAGAGGAGTACCAACGAGCCCGCTCTCGCTTCGGATACAAGGTCTTCAAGGATCGTAAGTTCGTGGCGTCGAGTGAGCTGCGTCCCTGTGTGGACGCTCTTTGTCGTGGTGCGGGCACCCGAAACCTGATTCTCATCGCCGCGGCCTCGGCGCGCCCACGCTAGGGACAACCCTGGCGACTGGTTGCCCAAGGCGGGCTTTTTTGTCAATCTGCCGCCTATGGTTGCGCTTACTATTCCCTTGCTCGAAGGCGGCTATCAACCGGGGGTGGCCATTGCCGCCGCGACGCGGTCCGGCTTGCCCGAGATGCTCGACATGCTGGCGCCGGGGCGCCTTGGTCGAAGCGCGGTGGTTGCCGCCGTTCTCGAGTCCGTCGTCGAATCGATCGATCGTTCGCTTGCCGCGCATGCCGCTGTCGAGGGAGCCCTATTGAGCGAGCTGAATCGGGACGAAAGCCTTGTGCCTCCGCCACTCGACGGGGCGCACCGTCAACTCTGTGGCGCTTTGCAGGTCGCCGTACTCTGCGAGGAGACGCAGACTTCTCTTGCGGCCTACTGCACCCAGCCCGTGGTGGAGGGAGCCTTCGAGGTGGATGGGCTCGATGCTCTCCTATCCGAGGTTCGACCGGACGAGCTGGCATGCCGAGTCTTG
The DNA here is from genome assembly GCA_007128675.1 of Deltaproteobacteria bacterium. GTDB lineage: Bacteria > Myxococcota > Myxococcia > SLRQ01 > SLRQ01 > SKWY01. The sequence continues at coordinate 3,557 of SKWY01000227.1, forward strand.
CGTATGGCGGCCGCCTACATAGATCGTCACCGCGAGCGTATAGAGAGTGCAGAGGAACCTCCAGCGGCGGTGGCGACGACCCTGTCCGCTGCTCTCGCTTTGATACATCGCACGGTCGTGGAGTTCTCGCGGCTCGGGCGTCTGCGGGCCTTGGCCGACGCTCTCGAGCGGCGCACCGTCCGGATCGGTGCTCACGTCTACGCGGGTTTGACGCGCCAAGGAAGCGAGGAACCAAGCGGGCTACTGCCTGTTCAGCCCGAGGAGATAGTGGGAAACGAGGATTACCTGACGGCAGCCTTGCGCCTGGCTCGTGATGTCGCTGGATTCGATCTCGAGAGCGGATACAACCCCAAACGCATAAATCCCGTGATCTTTGGTCTTGGCGCCCCTGGGTGCGGCAAGACGATAACGGCCCATGCGGTGGGAAACTACTTCCTAGACTACTGCCGTGAGCGACAGGTGCCTGCTCGTTTTCTAGTTGTTCGGCGATCCGATTGGGCCTCGAGCTATCAGAATGCCTCGGCGGCCAACTTGATCAGAATATTTCGGGAGGAGGTCTTCGGTTTCGAAGGGGTCTGTGGGGTCTACTGGCCCGATATCGACACAGCCCTCGCCTCGCGCGAGACGCCCGGGCTTCGGTCCGAAGAGAAGCAGAACCTCGGAGCCGTCTTTGGGGTGTTCGACGGAACCTTGCTTCCGAATAACGGCAAGTGGTTCATGATTTGCGATGCGAACACGATGCATATGGACGAGGCGGCCGTAAGCCGTATCGCTCAGAACCCCATCTCCGTCGAAGGCCCCACTTCAGCGGCCCACTACATTCGGCTCATGCGCGACTTGATGCTGCGCGACGTGGCGAACCGTCTCCCGACCGATGAGAATGTCTGGGAGCGTATCGGAAAGCTGGCGGCCTCTCATCGACTCAGCGGTCGCAATGTCAGCCATATCTGCGGCAACATACGCGCCCATGTTCAGGATTTCGAGTACCCAATGGAGTACTTCCGGGCTGCGGCGAAAGAGCGGCAAGAGATCATCGCAAAGCTTAGCCGACAGGTGGACGAAGCCTTTTTGAAGAAGTCGATAGAGGACTGGGTTGCCTTCCAGCGCGAATCGGTCCGGCGCGAGGAGGAAGCGAGGTTCGCTCGTGACGTGGAGGCGGCGGTGCGGCAGATGAATGCCTCGCGTGCCGCCGTGGATCGCCTCGGCCTAGATGTCGGAGGCCTTCGCAATGACTGATTGCCTAGAAATGAGAGCACATGGCCGTTAGGGCGGAACAGACTCTTGGAAACCTGGTCACGCAGTTCAGCTCGGCGCTCGATTTCTACCGCGAGCTCGTTCAGAACAGCATCGACGCGGGCTCGACTCATGTGGATGTCTGGCTCGAGTTCCTCCCCGACGAGAAAGGCGATGGCGCGGACACCATAGCCATTCACATTGACGACTATGGCGAGGGGATGGACGAGGAGATCATCGACAACCAGCTCACGACTCTATTCTCCTCCACCAAGGAGGACGACCTAACGAAGATTGGCAAGTTCGGCATAGGCTTCGTATCAGTGTTTGCTCTACGGCCCAAGGCCGTTCTCATCCAGACCGGCAGGGGCGGTCAGTGGTGGGAGGTACTCTTTTATCAAGACCGGTCCTTTTCCAAGTCACGCCTCGAGGTTCCTGTCGAAGGAACGCAGATTACACTGTTCATAGAGGGAGATCGTGCTCGCTACATCGAGTTGGTTCACTCCTCAAAGAAGACCCTGAAGCGCTGGTGCCGCTTCTCGGACGCGGAGGTAACCTTCGAGGACCGAGCGGATCCCCGAAGCCGTGGCCCCGAGCCAATCAACGCGCCATTTGGTGTAGACGGCCTCTGCGCGACACGCGTCGAGCACCAGGGGACCGAGATCGCGCTGGCGTACAGCGATGAGCCCACCTACGGCTTTTTCAACAATGGACTGACTCTGGCCGAGACCTCGGATGTGGAGGATGCCTTCGGCAAGCGGTCCGACCGCTTCGAGCATATCGCCGTCCGGGTCAAATCCCGTTATCTGGAGCACACGCTCAGCCGCGAGACAGTGCTCAAGGATCAAAACTACGACAAGGCCATGGCGCTAATCGAAGCCGCCGCCGACAATCAGTTGTTCTCGCGACTGGTCTATGAGCTGACAGAGCTTGCAGTGGTGGAGTCTCTGGAAGGTTCGAAGCTTTCCGAGTACTTCAAGCTCCTTGGTCTCTTCACGTTGGAGCCGCCCGCCCTGATCCGAGAGCATCGGAGACGTCCTCTTCTGCGCACCCTGCACGGCAAACCGCTGACTCCGCAAGATCTCCATGACGTTGGACATGGAGAGGGGCGCGTCTTCGTGACGGCACGTCGCTCGCGGCTGACCGCCACGGTGCACGAGCAGGGAGTACCGGTGTTCGCCGGAGACCTACCGGGGCTTGGCTATTACGGCAAGCAAGGCAGCGTCGAGACGCCCGCCGGAGCTCGGCTCTCCATAAGGGCGTTGTGGAACGCCCTTTCGTCCTCGCATTCCGGACCGAGCCGGTTATTCGGTGGGATTCGAAAGGCGATGATGGGTCAGAGAGCAAGGATGTCCACCATAGAGGTCGTAGACCCTCACGATGTGTACCAGCACGTGGACATCTGTGAGCCTCACGATGAACAGCGCCGGCTCTTGCGCGCGGCTGCCGATGTCCTGTCCGCGGCCGGTGCGGGTTATGCCAAGTTGGGAGCATGCGTTCTCAAAGACCCTCCACTGCAGTCACCTCTGTTCGTGATTGGACCAAAGCTCGCTCCTCTAATGGCATTGGCTCCGCAGCTTCGTGCCCGGCGAAATCGCAGGCCCGCCGCGGCGGTCAACGTGGCGCATTCTCAGTTCGAGCGACTCGTGGCTCTCTTTCCAAGGCGACCGGCTCTTGCGACCTACTGTCTTGCCAAGGCCCTTTTGCTTCAGGAAGACCGCCTCCTGCATCTCGACTCGAAAATCATGGCCGCCTCGAAGAAAGAACTCGGGAGCAATGCATGAGCGGCATAGACACCATCATCGAGCGTGCGCGAATGGGCGGCGGCGAGTTCAGCAAGCGGCGGACCTTTCGCATTGCCCGCGAGCGAGCGATCTCCAAGCTTCGTGAGTTTGCGCTTGCCGACCCGCATTACTTCGTCCTCGAGCTCATTCAGGGCGCGGTGGCCAACGGAGCGAAGGCCATCGACATCGTGGCCTCACACAGATCGTTCGTTATGTCGTATTCGGCCGCGCATGTGTCCGAGCACGAGCTGGCCAACCTCTTCGACTTCATGTTTGCCTCAAAGGACGATTTGGGCGTCGTGCACCTTCGCCAGCTGGCTCTCGGCCTGAATGCCCTGCTCGGCTTCGAGCCGGACGAGATCCTTCTCGAATCGGGAGACGGCACCGCCGAGGGTACCGTTCGCCTAAGCATCCAGGAGGGAGGCGGCCGCATCGATCTGGGCCGAGGCAAACAGCCTCTGCAGGGTACCTATATCAAAGCGACGAGCTTGAACCGAAGACAAGTGGAGAGGCGCAGCTCGCTCGGTCGACATCCGCTCGGTCCGCCGGAGTTCACCGCCGTGGAGGAGAGGTGCCTCTCGGCCCCGGTACCGATAATTCTGAATGGACATGCGCTGTTCGGCTACTCGGCCCATCGTGTTCCGCCCAAGCTCTTCGGATACTCGCCCACAACGAGCTTTGATGAAAAGGATCTCTATGGGCACATCGGGATAGATGAGAGACGCGTGCCTAGGTTTAGGCTCTTGACCTTCGGGGTTTGGATTCAACCGATGGAGCACGTTCTCATCGAGGGCGTGAAGGTGGGTGGAATCGTGAACTTCGATCGGCTCCGAAAGACTGTCGATCATGGCGCCGTGGTGCGCGACGAAGTCCTCGAAGAGCTTTGGCTGAGGCTCACTCCCTACGCTCGGCAGCTGGTGGAAGGGGCTAGTGCCGCTGGGTTACACCGCATTCGCATCCTTGATGGCGATTACATAGAGCCGGGGAAGCTGATGTCCTGGCTGCGGGATGTGCGCCGCGTCGTGGTGCTCCCGGCAGTCGACTATCTATCCGACTCCAAGCGCGAGCGTGCCGAGGCGGTGGCCGGAGCGCTCGGTGCCCCGATCCTTTGTGTCCCGGACGAGCAGATAGATCTATTGAGACGCGTCGCCGGATCCTCATGCGATATCATAACCTCGCACGATACTGACGGCGAAGAGCTGGCTTTTTACCAACAGCCGGAACTCTCGCCACCCGCTGGTCCTTATTTGGCGCCGCCGGTCAACCTGGTTTCCGGAGAGGTGGCACAGCTTCTCGCCATACTCGGTCGGCGTCGAAACTCACACATTCCAGCCCAGATCGAAGCGGAACTCTACTTCCCGGAAGAGACGCGCGGCGAGCAAGGAACCTGGGCTCAGGTCACGACCCTTGGACGATTGGTCTGGGAAGGTACACTGCCAGGCGGATTCGACGGGCTCTGGCTCATTTTGCACATGCCATCAGTTGGCCCAAGGCAATTGCGTCAGGTCGCGGAGCAGATTGCCGGTGTGCTTCTGGAACGCTCCGAATCGACGGTAAGAGATTTGAAGCAGCAGGCCATTGCAGGCGTAGTACATGCGGGCGATCGGCTGACGCCCACGCAAAGGCGTTTTGGGATTTCGGTTTTGACGGAGACCGCCGTGCTACGTCTTCGTGAACACCGACCCGAGGCCGATACCGCCGGTCCGAGCATGTCGCTGCTCCAGGGGTCCGGCGGACCGCTCGAGGGCTCCAGTGGACTGCTCGACGCGGCTCTCTTCCAGACCCTGTCCGGTCGCTCGATGTCGCCTCGTCAGCTCATAGCGGCCATGGATTCGACAGGGGGGTTGATTTATGGGGCCCTCGAGGGTGTGGAACCAGACCTAGAGGGAATCGATTCTACGAACATACTGCGCCTGGATGCCGCTACCGAGGCGCTAGTCATCGGGCTTTTCGGATGCGCCTCCTACATTCGGGTCGATCGCAGAGAGGTTCTGGCGGAGCATCGAGGGGTCAGAGTCCGCGACATGGCCCTGGGGCTGCGCAATTTCCCGGGCTTTCCTTTGTTGGTCGAGGGCGCCGATCCCTCGGGCTGGACGGAGGCGGAGCGTGAGGCCTGCATACGGGATCTGGTGGGGCAGCTTCGTAGTCTTTTGGAGGGTAAGACCATTCTCTCCACCGACGAGCCCGCCGAGAATCGACGGCAGGCCCTCTTGCACCTTCAGCTCTTTGCTTGCAGGCGTATCCTAGAAGGCACGGGCCCCGCATACGGCATAGACGAGCTGCCTCTTTTCAGCACCCTTCTTGGGCCGACGACGGCGGCCAGCCTTCAGGCGGTATCCAAACCGATGAAGGCGGCATACACCCATCAAATCGATTATCAAGTGGTCGAGGAATTGGCCGCTTGCGCCAGCGGCATCTCTGAATCCGTGCTTTGCGCCACCCCGTTTCTATTCGCCTTGATGTACTCCATGGGGCGTGTGGTTCCGTCGCTGGACTTCGATCTTTCCGATGTCGAGGCCGCGGAGAACCCAGCGACCCGGGAGCAATCCATGCTTCTGCGCGTCCCCATCGAGCGCGACGGCATGGTCGGCTGGTTGGGTTTGCCGGCGGATCCCCAGGTCCGGGAAGGACTATTGGTCGTCTCTTCCACGGGACGCCGCTATGACGCCCTCGGTGAGAAGCTAGGTGTGCCCTTCGTTGTCTGCAGCATGCGGCTCGATGACGAGTTGACGGAGGGGGTCGCCGCAGCGATCACCAATTCCATCGAGGCCGCACTGGACGGGCTGGTCCTAGAGGCCTGCTCTCTCATGGAGCGGGGGAGCCCCGATGAGCGCCTCTTGATCATTTTGCTTTCGTACGCCGAGGCTCATCTCGAGCTGGTACGCGACGAACTCGGAGTAGTTCGGCCGGTCACTACTCGTCCCGCGGCTCGCCGGGCACTCGAGGTACCGGTGCACCGTACCCGGCGCGGAGAGGATCTGGCTCTGTGGGATCTAGTGCGTGCCTTCTGTGCGTTTGGACCGGACGCCTTGAGTCCGGAAAGCGAGCGCGCGCCGCATGGAGGCGAGGAGCTGCGTGAACCTGTGAGAAGCTGGGCTTCCAGCGTCTTGTGCGAAAGACGCATAAGACAAGTAAGGGCCCGGCGGCCCCATCCTCAACCAAGGGTGGGTGATCTTAGTGATCAGGATGTTGGCAGGATAATCGAACATCTTCTCGAGGCTTTGCGCCCCGATCTTTCGGAGTCGAAATCAAAGACGATGATCTTCTTCAACAGCCCGCACCGCAAGCATGAGCGGCGCGACGAGCCCGTCCTGCAGGTAAGCAAGCATCGGCAGGCCCATGAGGCGAAGGGCTCGGTACATGTCACCCTGAACACAGACCATCATTTGGTGGCCGATGTGCACGAGAGCTCGGCGAGCCCGGAGACCTGGGCCTGGCTTCTGCTTGCGATCTACGCCGAGCTGAACCGTATCTTCGAGGCGGTGACCAATGAGCATGAGGTCGTCTTCCAGATGCGGCTGATCGACGCCCTCGAGGCCGGCGATCTCCAGCCGGCCAAAACCGGGTAACGCTGGGGGGGTAGTCGGACCGCTCGTTGCTCCCCGTTCATGACCGACGGGGGCGATTCCGATTAGAGTGCGGTCATGGAGCCCTATTGCCGCGAACGATAGGTCGTAGGACTTCGCGCCAGCAAGGGATGCCTCCCTCTCCCCTGTAGTTCGAGTCGGGCCTAGCTTGAGATCATGTGATGGCCACGCTTATTGCGCCGGCCGTCTATTTGGAGCGATAGGCAGCGGGAGCTCTTCCAATGACATGGAAGTCGGTGCGTGAAGCGCTGCGGCAGGCCCCGGCTCTTCCACCCCTGAAGGGAAGGGTAGAGGGCATCGATCTTGCTCGCGGCATTGCGATAGCGTTGATGATCGTCAGCCATGCGGTAAGCGGCATCTTCGGTATCCGAAATGTGCCCGACTGGGGCATGGTCCCGATTCATCTACTCACGAAGTTCTCGTCTTCTTTGTTCATCGTGGTCTTCGGCGTCGCGTTGGCGCTGGCTTTTTTGACCAAGACCGAAGAGCCGGATTGGCCACGGCGCCGAAGGCGGCTGATGCTGCGCGGCGTGGAGGTATTCATCTGCTACAAGGCTTTGACCGTGGTGGAGATGCTCCCTTTCTTCCCCGCACCGGACATCCTGGATGCGCTGCTCTACCAGCGCTTTCCAATCTGGGTGGATATCCTTGGTTTCTATGCTATCGCGCTGCTGTGGCTACCTTGGGCGTTGCCCTATTGGCGGCGCATGCCGCTTTGGGCGCGTCTCGCATTGCCGGTCGCAATTACCCTGCTCTCTGGGACATTGGAGCGTCACTTCAATTTCTTCGGGAGCGATGCGCTAAAAGCAATTCTCGTCGAGGATGCGGACTACTACACTTGGGGGCAGCTCTCGAGGCTGCCTCTGGTGCTGCTAGGCCTTCTGATAGGCGAAGTCGTTATTCGGACCTACTCATGCCCCGATGCTAAAGGCCGCTTCGTGCTCGCCATTGGGGGCGCAGGTTTTACGATGCTGCTAGGCTTCATGGTGCTCTCGCTGCCCGGCCTTGCCGCGGCCTTGATGGCGGTAGCCTGGAACGAGGGCAAGCATCCGCCCGAGCTGCCATTCATGCTCTTCAGCCTGGGAGGCGCTCTCTTGATCCTTGGCCTTTGCTTGCGGGGGAGCAAGAAGGGGGCCTGGTGGCTACGGCCGATCACGCTCATCGGCTCCGAGCCACTTGGCGCATTCATATTTCATATAGTGGTTATCTTCCTTGGTTTTCGTTTCTTGCTCGAAGAGAGTCTCGCCTCCTTTACCTATCCTCAGGTGCTGCTCATAGGCATAGCACTCGTGCCGGCCACGGCCGCCTGGATCGCGTTCTCTCGCTGGGTGGGCGAGCACCGAAAGGCTCGATGAGTAGGAACCTCCCCGCTACTCCAGGTCATGCCGCTTCTGCTCGTACTCCTTCCGGTCGATTTCTCCCTTTGCGTAACGTCTCTTGAGAATATCGATCGGCTCCTGATCGCTCGGGCCTTCTGCCGGCAGCTGCCGCCGCGTCTGGCTGGCGATCCATCGTGCAAGCACGACGAGCCCTATGAGCACCAGCCCCCAGAGAACGGCAAACCATATCATCCCGATCAGGCCGAAGCCCCATCCCATCCATTCGTGTGGCATCGATAGGCCTATATTCATTTCATCAGTCGGACGCCATGGGGGCTCGGCCGAGCAATCCGGCTAGAGTCGGTACGTGAAACGCGGAGCTAGATGGTGGGCCATGACCTGCCGCACGCAGACCTCGGTAGCCGTGGCCGTCCGAGGTGAGCCGGGTGCCTTACGCAAGGAGGAGGGGCCTTCGTGGCCAGGCGGCGGTGACCTTGGCCCATGAGGTTCCTTGAGGTGCCCGAAGCTGGCGGCGTTGGGATCTTCGAAGCCAGGGTCATTGCGCCCTCGAAGGTTTTCGTCGATACAAATACAGAGCTTTTTGGTTCTTTCCAATGGAGCCCCTCAATGTCCGACCATGAAGAAGATTTCGAACGCATGCTAGAGGAGAGCCTGTCGGCTCAGCCCCCGGCTCGCAGCCTGCAGCTCGGACAGAAGATCCGCGCCACCGTTGTCGCTGTCTCCGGCGAGTACGTGCTAGTGGACCTAGGCGGCAAGACCGAGGGAATCATGGACAAGGCCGAGCTTCTCGATGAAGAGGGCCGACTCAAAGTGGGCGAGGGCGATGAGATTGAAGCTCGGGTCTCGAGGCTCGGGGAGGAGATTCGTCTCTCCCAGCACGTTCGGCCCGGTGCCGGCTCCGAGGAAGTCTTGGAGGAGGCCTATCAGGCGGGAATCCCGGTGGAGGGGCGCGTTACGGGCCAGAACAAGGGTGGCCTCGAAGTCGAGGTCGCCGGCAAGCGGGCCTTCTGTCCAATCTCCCAGATCGAGCTCGGTTTCTGCGAGGATCCGTCGGTTCACGTCGGCGAGAGACTGCAGTTTAGGGTCACTCGTCTCGAACGGGGCAACGTCGTCCTCTCGCGCCGCGCGGTGCTCGAGGAGGCGCGTGAGTCGGATGCCCGGGAGACCAGAAAGCGGCTGCGAACCGGGGAGGTCTTCGAGGGGGTCGTGACACGTGTGGCTCCCTTTGGCGTCTTCGTGGACATCGGTGGTCTGGAGGGACTCGTGCATGTCTCGGAGATCTCTCACGAGCGTGTCGAGGATCCCTCCGAGCGGATTCAGAACGGGCAGCGGGTCACCGTGCAGGTCGTGAGCATCGACGAGGACTCCCAGCGTATCGGCCTCTCCTTGAGGGCGCTGGAGGCCGATCCTTGGGATGAGGCCATCGAGCGTTTCCCGCGAGGCTCCCTCCATGAAGGGCGCGTCGTCCGCCTCGCTCCTTATGGCGCCTTCGTGGCCCTTGGCGGCGGCATAGAGGGCCTTGCCCATGTCTCGGAGCTTTCGGACAAGCGAATTGGCCACCCACGCGAGGTAGTCGCCGAGGGTGAGACCGTAACCGTGCGCATAATCGAAGTGGACAAGGATAAGAAGAGAGTCTCTTTGTCGCTTCGTGAGGAGAGGCCCGATGCTCCCGTGGAGAGTGCCGTGCCTGGTGACGTCGTCGCGGCTGTGGTGGAGCGTGTAGAGTCGTTTGGCCTCCTCGTGCGCTTTGGCGGCAACAGAGGTCTAATCCCCCTCTCGGAGCTGCCGGCCAAGTCCGCTAGCTCACCACGCGCGCTGAAGCAGGCCTATCCCGAGGGCAGCGAGGTGCGAGCGGAGATCATAGAGGTGGACGAGGAGAGAGGGCGGGTGCGATTGAGCGCCGTTGCCGCGAAGGAGACGGAGGCGAGGGCCGAGTTTCAGGCATATCAGGACGAATCGAAGAAGGGTGAGATAGGGACCTCTCTTGGCGATTTGCTTCGCTCTCGCCTCAAGCCATCCAAATAGAAGAGCAATGAGGCCGTAATGGGCCCTCACGGACCGGTGATGAGACGGGAGTGCCGGGAAGCAAAGATGCTCTAGAGTGATTGAATTGGGAATGCGCCAAGGAAGCACTCTTCTCGTCCAGGTGGTTTGCCCCAAGCCTACCTTTCCCGAAAATCGTCGACTCGAGGCGTGTCGTGGCTGCCGGCCGCCGGCCGCGGGGGGCCTTCTTCGTCGAAGGCTTTCTTCGAGGGGCAAGATCGGGTATGTGCGGCGAGGCTGTTCTAAACGGCCCTTGAACGTTACGGTTTCGGGCCAGGATTGCGGCTGATGGGGATGCGCACCGACTGAAGAGATTCTTCTGCCCTGCTTTGAGGCGCCCGGTTCTTCCGACAAGCTTTGACTTAGGTTGTGCAGCCGTCGAGAATTCGCCCTTCGACTCGTTGAGTAATGAACTGGAGTGATTTGATGCAAATCATGGCGCGTTGGACAGCATTTGTTTCGCTGGCTCTCGTGACAGGCCTCATGGCCGGGTGCGTTAGAGATCACGACGAGATCTCCGAGGATGCCTGGGATGCTCTTGGCCTGGATATGGAGCCCGCCGTCTTCGACGAGCGTCTTGCCGGCATGGAAGAGGTTAGGATCGACCCGCCGCCGGTGATTGGTGAAGGGTACTCACCGCCAAGCTTCCCTCCCGACATCGAGTTCGACCCCGAGGAGTGGTCGACGAACGAGCATGGCGCGAGAATCGCCATGGCCGGCGAGGCGAAGAAAGGCGGGGTCCTTCGACTCGGATGGGATAGCTGGCCTCCGACCATCCGCACCGACGGGCCCAACTCTCGCCTAGCGATTCTGACCCAAATGCAGGACTTGATTTACGAGTCCCTGCTCGAGTACGACGCCGTTCGCGCGGAGTATGTTCCTCATTTGGCGACTCACTGGCAGATTGACGACGACGGCCAGACCTTCCGTTTCCGCCTCGATCCAGAGGCCCGCTGGGCCGACGGCCGGCCCGTTACCGCCGACGATATTCTGGCCACCTTCGAGCACCGGAAGAACCCGGACCGGAGGGATCCCTCCTCGACCCAGTACTGGAACACCCTGGTCGAGAGCGTCACGGTCCTCGATCGCCAAACCGTCGAGATCCGAAGCCCGGAGCGGCAGTGGCGCAGCTTTCTGGTGATTGCGCTGAGCCATATCTATCCAGCGGCCTACGTTCGCATGGACGGGGAGACCTACCTCGAGGAGTGGAGCTGGCGTCTGCCGCCTGGGACGGGCCCCTACGAGATAAGACCCGGCGACGTTCGAAAGGGGCATTCGATCACCCTCAGCCGCCGGCCCGATTGGTGGCAGGTCGATCGGCCCCACATGCTTGGAATGTACAACTTCGACGAGGTCCGCTTTGTCGTCGTAAGGGAGCAGGAGCTCATGCTCCAGCGCTTCTATGCAGGCGAGCTGGACCTGTTCCGCGTAAATCGCGCTCAACAATGGGTCGACGAGCTTCCCCAGCAAAGACTGGTCCGCAATGGGTGGATCCAGATGCGCAAGGTCTTCACCCTCAAGCCGGAGGGTTATGGCGGGCTTTGCTTCAACATGCGCCAGCCGCCCTTCGACGATGTCCGGGTCCGCAAGGCCTTTGCCCATCTCTTCAACCGCGAGCAGCTGTTCCGTAGCTTCTTCTTCTACCAGTACGAGTACACGGATAGCTACTTTCCAGGCCAAGAGTGGGCCCGGCCCGATGCCGACCGGGTTCGTTTCGATCCCGAGAGGGCGCGTGAGCTCCTCGCGGAGGCAGGCTACGTTAGTCGCGACTCCCGGGGTAGGCTGGTTCGCGAGGATGGGACACGTTTTCCAACCCTGACCCTGGAGTACTCGTCGCAGGGGTTCACCCGCATCTTCCGGGTTCTCCAGAACGACCTGTGGAACGAAGCCGGGATCGAGCTTGACCTGCAGGTTCTGGATTACTCGACCATCCTGCGCAAGGTTTGGGAGCATCGTTTTCAGATGGTCTTCTGGAGCTGGACGGCAAGCTTGTTCCCCGACATGCACTTCCAGTTCCACAGCGAGTTCGCGGAACAGAGGCAGTCGAACAACATTAGCGGCTTCGCCGACCCCAGGGCCGACGAATTGATGGAGGCCTACCAACGTGAGTTCGATGCCGAGGAGCGCCTTCGCATGCTTGAGGAGCTAGATGGGATCTTCTTCGACGCTCACCCCTACGCTTTGGGCTGGTACGCTCCGTACTTCCGGGTTCTCTACTGGGATCGTTTCGGATATCCGCCCGAGTATAGCTCTCGGCATGGAGACTACCCCGTCGACATCATCAAGTACTGGTGGTTCGATCCCGACCGTGACGCGCGCACCCGGGCCAACATGGCCGAGGGTAGGGCCAATTACCCCGACGAGCCGCTCTCCCAGGCAGGTGAGCGCGAACCGAGGTACTGGCTGGATAACGAGCTGCCCCGTCCCAACGTCCCAGGAAGGGAGCCTAGGCGATGAGCGGCATGACGAGCTACTTCATTCGCCGGCTGATGCTGGTGCCCCTGACCTTTCTTGCGATCACCTTCATGGTCTACTCCATACTGCGGATCGTGCCGGGGGGTCCGATCGAGCAGGCGCAGGCCGCGATGCGCATGGCGGCCATGGGTGAGGGAGGGGCGGGGGGTGGAACGCTTACCGGTGAGGCGGATCTGCAGATCGACGAGGAGGCGATGGAGGAGCTCAAGCGGTACTATGCTCTCGATCGCAGCATCCCCGTCGGCTATCTCCAGTGGCTCGGCCTTTGGCAACGGGAGCTGACCTCCCGGGTGCCCGCCGTCCCCACCGACGAGTTCAAGGAGGAGCTCGCTAGTCTCGAGGCGGCCTTGGCCGTCCGCCGGGAGGCCGAAGAAGAGCTTGCCGCCTTCCTCGAGAAGAGAGGCCTCGTTCACCATCAGGGCCGGTTCTACGAGCCGATAGAGCCCTCCGACATGGGCGAAGACCTTCTCTCGCGAGCCGAGCTGCTTCGCAGCCGCAGCATCGAGCCACACTTGCCCGTTCAGGAACTCCTCTCCGAGTATGACAAGGCTCTAGTGGATGGGCGCTATCTGCGGCGCGCAGAGACCGACGACGAGGAGTTCTTGGAAGAGGCTCGCCGGCTCGCCGGACGCTTGGAGGAAGCAAACGCCGCCTACGAGACGACCGTCGAGGAGACGGGCCATGATCTCCTCGCTGCGGGCCGGTTGATTCAGCGTGAGTTCATTCCTCTCTATCGACTCAAGGAAGCACAGCTTGCCTTGAGCGCCAAGCTTCAAGGCAAGCTTGCTGGGCATGATCTCGTCGAGTTCGGTGGGCGCATTTACGAGCCTATCTCGGTTGAAGACCTCAGAGCTCGGGACGAGGATCTCGTGGCGCGGGCCGAGGCCTATGTCGACGCTGGGTTCGCGCGCCGGGACCGGCTTCTGGATTTGCTCGCTAGACATGAGCTGACCTGGCAGGATGGCCAGTACTACGAGCGGGTGGACGAGGTAGCGCGTCAGTCGAACGCCGAGTTGTACGAAACACTCGATCGGCTCATCGAGGCACACCGTCTGGCGACGAGTAGGCTGGAGCGCATCGAGCGAGAGCAAGGCTTTGCCATAACCGATGCGCTCATCGTCTTCCAGGTTCGGCGTGTCCTCTCCGGCATTCTACAGTTCGACTTCGGTCGTTCCTACACATACGGAGAGCCTGTTCTCGAGCTGGTGGCGTCGCGATTCGAGATCTCCCTCTGGTTCGGCCTCACGGGCTTTTTTCTCACTTATTTGATTTGTATTCCCCTTGGCCTGCTCAAGGCGATCAAGCACAGGACGGCGGTGGATACGGCGACATCGATAGCCGTGTTTCTGGGGTACGCCATGCCGGGCTTCATCGTCTCACTCATCCTCCTTGCCGGCGTGGCCGTACACGTGGAGTGGCTGCCTCTTGGCGGGCATAGGCCGGAGGGCATAGAGGACATGGGCTGGATCGAGGCACTCATCGGACGTGCCCGGCACATGATTATTCCGGTCATCGGTTACATGGTGGCGGGCTTCGCCTCCATGACGATCCTCATGAAGAACTCGCTCCTCGACAACCTAGGCTCCGACTACGTGCGCACCGCCTTCGCCAAGGGCCTTCGAGAGCGACGGGTGGTGTTCCTTCATGCCCTTCGAAACTCCTTGATTCCAATTACCGCTGGTTTGGGCAGTGCACTGGCGCTGCTTTTTGCCGGCTCGTTCTTGATCGAGACGACCTGCAACATCGACGGCATGGGTTTTCTCGGCTATCAGGCCATCGTTCAGCGCGACTACCCCATCACCCTGGGGGTCCTTGTCTTCCTGGTCCTGATCCAGCTTTTTGGAAACATCATTTCCGATATCATCTGGGCCACCATAGACCCAAGAATTCGGTTTGGAGCGGCAAAGGCATGAGTAATCCGTTCATAATCCAAGAGTGGTCGTCAGCTGAATATGGCGGTGCCGGCCGATTGGTGCGGCCGGGGCGTGGCCGCGCTCCATGGGCGAGCTGTTTCGCATCGGAAAAGTCGCGAAAGGTGTATGGAGGGCGAAGACACGTTGCCGTAACGATGACTTCGGTCGCCGACGAAACCGGGGACGCGATTGGCAGAGGGAGGATGTCTTCGTGATATTCTTCAAGCTACTTCTGGTCGTTCTTCTCTGTCTTGCGGGATGGTGGGTTACTCATCGGGCACTTCCTTGGGCGGTTGTGAGAATTGGGCGTCTTGCGGGATTCCGTATGCAGATGACGCCGCTGACGCTTCGCCGCTTGCGGCGCTTCACGCAAATCCGCAGAGGCTACTTCTGCTTCGTCATCCTCACCACGGCCTTTGTTCTTAGTATGTTTCTGGAGCTGTACGTCAACCATAGGCCCCTCTACATCTCCTACGAGGCTCCCGTGGTGGATGGGGAGCAGGCAAAGGTGCAGAGGCAGTTTCCAGCCGTCGTTAGCTGGCTGCAGCTCTGGCTTCCCAGGGCCGCCGTCGAGCGTCTTGGTCTCTCTGCTGATGCCCGCCAGCAAGACTTCGGTCTGCGAGGAGATGGCGCCGTTCCCTACCACGATTATGCTCGCTGGGTGAGGGACCCCGAAGAGCTCGAGCAAGACGCCCTGCGTATCGAGGCGTGGATCGAAAAGGACGAGGATAGATTCCACACGATGATGGAGGAGTTCGCGCGGCAGCAGGACGCGGAGTACGATCGCTCCGATCCTCTTCCAGACGACAAGATCGCCGAGTACGAGGAGAAGCGGGCGGAGGCGGCCTTCCTTCGAAGGCTCAAGGATGATTTCGAGGCAGGTCGGGCAAGAATCGTGATGCCCCTTTGGCCTTACTCCCACCAGCAGCAGCTCCTACATTTGCCTGGCCAACCACCCCACAAGCCCTTCGTGCGAGATGTGGGCCAGGCTGACGATCCGACCGCAAACCCCGCAACCATCCCAATCCTGGGCACCGACTACGAGGGAAACGAGATCCTGGCTCAGCTCCTCTATGGTTTTCGTATCAGCTTCACATTCGCCATTTCGGTGGCCTTCATCGGTTACTTCATCGGGGTCTCGATCGGGGCCATGATGGGATACTTCGGCGGATGGTTCGATATCATCGTCCAGCGAATCATCGAGGTATGGGGCAGCATCCCGTTCCTCTTCGTGATCATCATCATAGCCTCCATCATGCAGCCGAGCTTCTGGGTGCTGGCGGTTCTGCTAGTGGTTCTTCAGGCCTGGATAAGCATCACCTTTTTCATGCGCGGAGAGTTCTACCGCGAGAAGGCCCGTGACTACGTGCAGGCCGCGGCGGCGATGGGAGTTGGAGACGCCAAGATAATAGGGCGCCACATTCTCCCAAATGCTCTTGTGCCGGTCGTAACGTATATGCCATTTGCGATTGTCGCCTATATCAACACGCTGGTCGCGCTCGACTATCTAGGCTTCGGTCTGCCCCCGGAGAGCCCTTCATGGGGTCGTCTATTGCGCCAGGGGGCAGAGAACATCATCAATCATCCCCATCTCGTGGGTTTCGCGGTCGTCGTCATGGCCGCCACTCTCTTTTGCGTCGTGCTGATTGGCGAGGCGGTACGAGAAGCCTTCGACCCGAGGAAGTACTCGAGGCTTAGGTAGGAAATCATGAGTCAGCCCTTCATACATTCCAGCGTTGTGCAGCCCGATACACGGCCCTTGCTGTCGATCGACAACTTGAAGACCTATTTCCATACCGAGGAGGGTCGGGTAAAGGCGGTCGATGGCGTAACCTTGGCGGTCGAGGAAGGTAAGACGCTCGGCATAGTCGGAGAGTCCGGATCCGGCAAGTCCGTTACGGCCTTGAGCGTTACGCGGTTGATTCCGGAGGAGCAAGGCCGGATCGTCGGGGGTCATATCACTTGGCGAGGCAAGAACGAGGAGGTCGACCTCGGGTCAATTCCCATCGAGGAGATGCCACGCTACCGAGGCGCCGAGATCGCAATGATCTTTCAGGAGCCGATGACGAGCCTGAACCCGGTCTTCAAATGCGGGTGGCAGATAGCGGAGGCGATTACTCAGCATACCAGCACCGGATGGGATGCCGCCCGGAAGAGGGCCATCGAGCTTCTGGTGGAGGTTGGGATCGACAAGCCCGAGAAGCGAATGAATCAGTATCCCCATGAGCTATCCGGGGGCATGAAGCAGCGCGTTATGATTGCGATGGCGCTGGCCTGCGATCCCAAGCTTCTGATTTGTGATGAGCCGACTACCGCTCTCGATGTGACGATTCAACAGCAGATCCTACGCTTGATCGCGAGGCTGCAGCGCGAGCGAAACATGGCCGTGCTCTTCATCACCCACGATCTCGGAGTAGTCGCCGAGATCACCGACTTCGTCGCCGTGATGTGTCCGGGAGAGACTCTTCGCATGCTCCATGGTCAGGTCGAAGGGGAAGATGATGGCGACAATTTCGATCGCGGGGGCCATATCGTCGAGTTTGGCAGCGTCACCGACATTTTCACCAACCCCCAACATCCTTATACCAAGGGCCTCATCGCCTGCCGGCCCAGCCTCAAGACCCGCTCGAGACGGCTGCCGACCATCAACGACTTTCTTCGGGCAGAGAGCGAAGGCATGACGCTCGATCCCACCGATCCTACTCTAGAGATAGACTACCCTGGTCGCGCGACGGTGAGCCGGGAGGACATGCCCGGCTTCAAAGAGACTCTGATCGAGGTGAAGGGAGTCCGAACATGGTTCCCAATCCAGTCGGGAATCTGGCAGCGGGCCCTCGATTGGGATCGGGCCGTCGATGGAGTCGATCTGACGATTCCGCGAGGCATGACGATTGGATTGGTGGGAGAGTCGGGCTGCGGCAAGACGACCCTCGGGCGTACGATCTTGCAGCTCGTTCGCCCCCGGGAGGGGCAGGTGCTCTTCGAGGGCCGGGATTTGACGACGCTCTCTCGTACCGAGCTGCGCCCCTTGCGCCGCCGGCTACAGATCATCTTTCAGGATCCCTACTCATCGCTCAACCCGAGGCTTACGATCGAGGACGCTATTGTAGAGCCCATGGCTCTCCACGGCCTTTATGGCGATACGAAAGGCCGGCGAGAGCGGGCGGTATGGCTGATGGAGCGCGTCGGATTGAAGCCTGACCACCTCTATCGCTATCCACACGAGTTTTCCGGCGGCCAGCGGCAGAGGATCTGCATTGCCCGCACTCTGGCAAGCGAGCCCGAGTTCATTGTTTGCGACGAATCGGTAAGCGCGCTCGACGTTTCGATTCAGGCGGAGGTCATCAACCTGCTCTTGGACTTGCAGGACGAGATGGGGCTTACTTATCTATTCATCACCCACGATCTCTCTGTCGTGAAGTACGTCAGCGATGTAGTGGTGGTCATGAGCTCGAGCCGGGTGATGGCCGATCTCTACGAAGGCGAGGAGCGGGAGAAGATCCTACGTGAGGCACGTGGAGGACATATCGTCGAGATGAAGCATCCAGACGAGCTGTATCGAAACCCCGAGCACCCATATACGAGAAAGCTCTTGGCGGCCATTCCGGCCGGTGATCCCGAGCAAGCCAGCCGCAAAAAGGCTGCTGAGGCGTAGGTGTTCCGTTGGGGGTTGCAAAGATAGATACGCTTTCTTTGGTGCTCGCCTTTTCGTCCTGGCCCTCTCAGGATATCTGAAGGGGCAAGGAGTGTACCCGTAGGTTTGAACTTGCCGGTGCCCTCGATTCTTCAACCATTCACCGAGAAAGCCCAAGCCATGAATTACGCGAACAAACCTGGACGCAAAGAGCATCTACTAGTGTCAGCCCGACGACTGGAGCCGGTGGTCTTGGTGGCATTCATCCTGCTACTGACTCTTGGATGTCAGACGAGGCACGCAAAGACGCAAGATGAGGCGCCACGCGATACGGTCGAGACGATTGACCTGCTCATCGGAGAGGCTCGGGATCTCGACTTCGAGGCGCCAAACCGGCTCGAGATAGTTGATTCGAGTATCGCCGATGTAGTGATTACGGCGCGTAGAGTGACGATCATCGCGCAACAGGCCGGCAGCACGAAGCTGATCAAATGGCATGGGGACGGCTCCAAGAAGGAGATCCGCTTGAGAGTCGATGAGAGGATGTTCGCAGACAGGCCTATTCCAGTCGATCTGCAGGTGGGACAGAGGATTGACATGGATTTCGACACGGTAAGCCGCGCCGCCGTCGCCGATCCCGAGATCGTGGATATAAGCGTGGTTCGCAGCTCGGTTCTAATTCATGGCCTGCGGGAAGGAAGAACCAGTCTCCTCGTTTGGGATGGCACAGGCTCTAGAATGACGATGATCGTCACGGTGAGATGATCCTGAAGGGATGTCCGGCGGCTCTAGGCAAATCGTCTCATTCCAGCACATCCAACAAGCGTTCGATGTCCGATGAGTCGTTATAGGCATGTGGTGAAATCCGTAGGGCTCCGCCGCGTTCCGACACGATTATTCCCTGGGAGGCCAGCTTGCCACATAGCTCGGCTGCGTCGATATTGGAACGAGTAGCTAGCAGAATGCCTGAGCTTTCTTCTTCGGTGCGTCTTGGAGACAAGATTCTCCAGCCACGAGTGGACAAGGCATCGGAAAGCTGATTGGTCAAGGCAAGCACACGTGCGGCTACTTTCGGGATGCCCGCGCCGAGAAGAAGCTCGAGGCTTCCCACCATTCCGAAAATGCCGGCCATGTTCAGCGCGCCCTCTTCATAGCGAGCCGCACTCGTCTTGAGGGGTTGAGAAAGATCGAAGAAGTCGTAGGGCCGCTCTACCGACGTCCATCCCTGGAGCGCTGGTACGATTCGGTCCAGCGCCCGCCTCGATGCGTAGCCAAGTCCGATTCCTTCTGGGCCCATGAGCCATTTGTGAGCGTCTGCCGAGACGAAGTCGATGCCCAGCTCTTCAACGGGCAAGGGAAAGACGCCGAGCCCCTGGATGGCATCCACCACAAGGAGGGCATCATGCCGGCGGCAGAGCTCTGCTACGGGCGCCAGATCCATCCGAAAACCCGACAGGAACTGCACGAAGCTCACGGAGACTGCTCTGGTGCGATCATCAATGGCGGCGCGCAGATCATCAATCAGGATCCGGCCGTTTCGTTGAGGCACGAAGCGCACCTCGACGCCCTCTTTGGCGAGTGGGAGCCAAGGGCGCAGGTTGGCCGGGAACTCACGCTCCACCAGAACGATGTTGTCTTTCGGCCGGACCGGAAGGCCGGTCGCGACTATGCCCAGGCCCTGGGTAGTGGAGCGGACCATGAAGATGCTCTCGGGGCTAGTTCCAAGGAGCTTGGCTCCCAGTGAACGCGCTTTCGAGATGGCCCTTCGCGGAGAGTCGGGATACTTCGCTGCTCCGAAACTGCAAAGCTCGTCCAAGTAATTATTCACGCCGTCTCGGCATCTTCGTGGCAGCGGAGAGACTGCTGCATGGTTCAGGTACGCCAGCTCGCCGGTGACCGGAAACTCCCCGCGGAGCGCTTGCCAGGTATCTTGGGTGCTCGTCTCTTCTAGTGTCATGGGGACTCGACTACCTTGGACCCGGTTCCAAGGCAAGGTGGTGATGTAAGCTGCCCGTGGGACCACTATGTGGGTATCCCGAAAGGACGAGCCTGCTTCTCGGTTCGGCCAGGCTAGAGGGTATGGCAGCTAGAGAGCACCGACTGTCTACCTCGATGGCCCATAAGTCAGGCGCCGCCACAAGCGTTCGATGGGGCCCATCTGGAAGCGGCCCATCCAAATGGTACAGAAGACGAGAAGAATCACCCAAACCGCGAGCACTACCAATAGACCCGTCGCGGGGGTCAGGCTGTCGTAATAGCCGAGCCCAACGAAGAAGGTCGCGCACAAAAGGCTCTGAGAGAGGTAGGCGGTCAAGGCCATTCGGCCAGTGCGCTCCAGGGGGACGGCTCGTCGCAGGAAGCCCTCACGGTGACAAAGCAGGGCCAGGCCGCTCAAGTAGCCTACCGCCAGCACGGGAACACCTATCATCTGCGCCATAACGGTGGAAATAGCGAGAAGGATCGGCACGTCCAGGCTCGGCCCCATGGAAGAGGCGCCAAGAGGCCCCACTATTCCCAAGGGAATGTTGAGTAAGAGGCCAATAGGGATGCAAAAGGCGGTTATGCGACGCAGGAGCCCGCGCTCTGTCGTAAGTCGAACAAGCAGGCTTGATCTGCCAAGCGCCAGCCCGCAAAGAAATAGCCCCAAGATCCAAGGTGCAGCACTCAATGAGAAGGCCTGGAAGAATGCCGCCTCGATTGCTCGAAAGAGGAGCTGCCGTCCGAGGGGGCCCTCTCTGTATGTCTCGCTGACTCTCTTGCGATGCGCCGTAATGAAGTTTTCCCAGCCATCGGCTGAGGCAAAGATGTTCTCGAAAGAAGGCGTGGCCGTGCCATCTTTTGCGCCTGCTTCAACATCCGTCGTTTCGAGAGCGGCTTCGCCGGCGTCGGCGGCATTCTCTTCGAACAACTCTTCGTTAGGCGTTCGGCCGAGCTCTTCCGGCGTTTCGGCGGTATCAGTGGGAACCTCCAGCTGCTCTTCTTCATTCAAGAAGGCTGCCTCTTCGGCCCGCGTTGACTCCTCGGTGGAGCTGACGATTATCGCGGAAACAATCGTGAACGCCGCTCCTATCAGGGCGACGAACCCCATGATGGAGCCAGCCCAAATCAGCAAGGCGCGCGGCCGAAGGTTGATGAACAGGAGCAGCAAGAAGCCGCACAGGGCATAGAGAAAGAGAATGTCGCCAAAGAAGAGAAGCAGCATATGCGCAAGCCCGAAGACAGCCAGCCAGCCATATCTGCGTGCCAGCATTCGCCGGGGAGATGCTCCGGCGGCATATGCTCGCCGGGTCATGATGGCGGCGCCAATACCAAATAGCAACGCGAAGCAAGTCAAGAACTTGCTGAGCGCAAGCCAGCCGACAAGAAAGTGCGCCAGCGAGTCGACACCTGAATAGTCCGGCATGTGGCCGGCCATCAAACCGTAGATGTCCGAGCCCCTGACTAGCTCGATATTGACGAGCAGGATGCCGAGTATTGCTACTCCGCGAAGGATGTCCAGGGTTACGATTCTTTCAGCGGGCTTCGTCGGACGTGGAGTCTCGCTTGGTTGTTCTTTGGATACGGCTTCTCTGTCTTCTTCCCGTTCGGCTTCGTGTTGGGAGGTATTGATAGGCTCCGCCATGTTCATCTGTCTCCTTCCGGTTCGCCATGACATCTAGCCCCAGCCGTGGATGGGTCATTTTCGACCGACTCGAAAAGAGAGACCGCGAGCTAACCCCACTTCATCCGTATGCTGGCTTGCGTCGACGAATGCTCTTGTAGCTCGATCTCGATATCCTTGGCTCTGGCGCCTTCTAGAATCGCTCGAAACCCTTCGCTCGTGCCCTCCGCGATGAGGCGAGGCATCAGGCCTATGGGAAATCCGACGGTGACCAGTGCCTCTTTCTTGCCAAGTTCGCTGACGCGAAGGCGAAGCTTATTGTGCAGGGAAGACCATCGTCTTTCCGCGCCTCGAAGCACGAGCTCGGGTCCAGCCGCTATCATCAGGACTTTGTAGATTGGGCCCTGTAGCACGGCCTTGTTGACGTGGTACCAGTGCTTCACGAAGGCCTTGTCAGTCTCGAAGACCAGATCCCTAGAGGCCATGCACAGTGCCGTTACGTGTACCGACGGTACCCAGGCGCTTACCGGGTCTGGCTCCAGCACCATCTGAGAGATTCGCTCTGGGAAGAGCTCCGCATGCTCCTCCAAGGGCGTCATCTTCAAGAACTGTCGGTATAGGACTGCCTTCTGCTTGTAGTCTGGATAGGAATCGATCCCCCGAG
>SKWY01000161.1 GCA_007128675.1 Deltaproteobacteria bacterium
AACCTCTCCAGAACCCGCCATCGCCTTGGCGCGCGCGGCGAGGTTCACCGGCTCTCCATACACGTCGGCCCCGAATAAACGAACTTCTCCGGAAGATGCACCTACTCGAAGTCGCACGGCGAGGTCCTCGGCGGCCTCTCGAGTGTACCGCGCGGCACGGTCCTGCATTGCCGCCGCCGCTTTCATTGCCGAGGTCGGAGAGGAGAAGGTGAAGAGCTGACTTTCCTGGATAGTCTTGACCTTCGTCCCGTCATGCTTCTTCGCGACGGGGACCGTCAAGGCCTCGAATATTGCCGCCAGAGAGGCTTGGTCCTGGTATGAGAGCCGAGTCATCCTCTCCGCCAGATCCTCCATGGAGACGAAAACTACCGTCAGGTTGGCGGTGCGCATGCCCGCTGCTGGCGGCTCCGAGGCATCCCTGCATTCGAGCCCGCTGCTCGTTTCTTCGGCCTCGCTCGAGGGAACCTCGGAAGATGAAGAGGGCTCGTCGGTCGAAGGGTCACTTTCGGTCTCGGACGAGCCATGACCGGTTTCATCTTGGCTGCTCGCGAGGGACCAAGCCAGGGAGAGAGCGCCGGCCGCGGCCTCGGCGGTTGGGAACCGTTGTGAGGGACGTTTGGCGAGGAGCTGGTGTACCACCTTGGCGATCTCGCGCCCGGTCGGGGAGATCCGTTCGACCAGAGGAGGAGGATCCTCCTGTGCATGCTGGGCGAGAACCTTCCTCGGAGTATCGCCCTTGAAAGGCAGTCGCCCCGAGAGCATCCGATACGCCAGCACTCCGAGCGAGTAGAGATCGCTTCGAGCGTCGAGAGGTTGCCCCATGGCTTGCTCTGGTGAGACGTACTCCGGTGTGCCGACCACCATGCCGGCGGCCGTGAGGGGTGTCCTGTTGGAGTCTTCCACGCCCATGAGCCGGGCGATCCCAAAGTCCACCACTTTGACGCGGCCCTTCGACGAGATGATCACATTGTCTGGCTTCAGATCCCTGTGAATGACTCCGAACTCATGGGCATGGCCAACGGCGGCGCAGATCTGGACGAGCACATCGACAGACTCTTCCAAGGGAAGCCCAACTCCCCCGGCGAGCATCAGCTCGAGGCTCTTACCTTCGACGAGGTCCATCACCAGAAATGGTCGATCCTGATGAGCTCCGTAGTCGAGAACTCTCACTATGCCGGGGTGATCCAGACGAGAGAGGATCTTCGCTTCGTCCTCGAAGCGGCGTAGGACGACGGGGTCACTGACGCCGGCTCGTAGAACCTTCACCGCCACGGGGCGGTTCAAAGAGATTTGAACGCCTCGAAAGACCTCCCCCATCGCGCCATCACCGATGCGGGAGTCCAGGCGAAACCTCCCATCGAGGATAGCTCCCACGAGGTTCGTGCCGCCGCCCAATGGAGAGGAGGAGGTCATTCCTCGTGGTCTCCCTGCTCCAGGGCCGCTATTGCTCTTCGGGCCGCGCCTCGGAAGTCACAGCGAAGCCGGCCCAATCCCAGGGGACCACGGGAACGAGAGGCCTCGGCCTCGAGGGCCTTCTCAAGTGCCGGGATGACGTCTTTCTGGCCCGTCAGGGCAAGGGTGTTCGCCGCAGCTCGGCGAACGGGACAGCTGTCGTCCTCGAGAGCCTTCACCATTTGTTTCTTGATGGTTCGGTGTCCCGCATACGCGCCGGGCTCTGCGGATATTGCGCCGCGATAGGCGGCCGCGGCGTCGACGGGACGGTCCTTGCTCCATGCAAGATAGCCGCGCAGGTAGTGGACGTCCGCGTCGCGTTCAGGTCCTTCTTGCGAAAGCTCTTCGATTGCTTCGATGGCCTCGGTGTAACGCGCCTCGTTCACGAGGGACTCGATGGATCCTATGGGATCCAACGTAAGGGGGCATTTGATTAGAAGCAGGGTGAGCGAACCCAAGAGTACCGCCAACAAGCCGCCGCATGCATAGAGGGTTGCTCGCCGGGGAAAGCCGCTGCCGGGTGATTCCAGAAGCTTGTCCTTGAGCTTCTTGCCGACCGCTTGTCCAACCGCCTCGATCTCTCCGGTGAGGCGGCGCCCATGGCCGCTCGTCGGCTCCGAGGAGCTCTTGACGTTGCGGTCTATCCAATCCGCGTCGATGATGTCGAGCTGGGGGGGAGGAGGCAGGGTGCGATTGCCATACGGCGGGCCATCGGCGGCATGAGTGACGCGAGCGGCGCGAAACAGCCTTACCGCCTCGGGAAGGCCAGGCGCTTGACGTAGGCCGATCTCCTCGGTTGGGGCCTCCTTCCTGTTCATGGCCAGGTAGACCGACTCCGCTATTACGACCTCCGAGGCTTCGGCAAAGCCCTCGAGCGCGAGGGCGCTGGTTACGGCCTCGCCGATTAGCTCCTTGTTGCTGACCTGGAGCTCTCCCAAGGTGAGCACGGCGCGGACCTCTATACGCTGGGTCGAAGGAACCTGGCTATTGTAGGCCCATAGACGGTCCTGTATCGCCATGGCGGAGCGGACGGCGTCTGTCGGAGAGGCAAAGGTAACGAGCCAGGCGTCTCCGATATCCTTCCTGCGGATGCCTCCGAAGAGCTTGACCACGGGTCCGAGAAGGGCCTCGTGGCGAGCGAGCCAACGGGCGCTCTCCTCTCTGCTTTGAGATGCCGTGCGCTCGGTAAAGCCCTTGATGTCCGTCAAGAGGACGGTCAGGTTCTCCGTGCGAAAGCTCGTCCGAAAAATGCCGCTCATACCCTCGTTGCCTAGCCAGCGGAGATAGCCGCTTACTCGTGCGTCCCGGTACTCCGCCAATCATCATTATTCTCGACCAGCAATGGCCAAGATACTAGCGCTTGCCATCAGGGTCGAGATCCCGTTAGATCCCGGCTTCCAAATTCTTGGGGGTGGCCGTGTCAGGGTTCCTCGATCACTTCGTTGCATTTCCGACGGTTATCTTCACCGTTCTGCTCGGCATTCTACTGCTCTACTGGCTTCTAGTGATCGTGGGAGCACTCGGTATGCCGTCGGTCGATATCGACTCTGGCCTTGATAGTGGGCTGGAGGGCATCGGAGACGGGATTGGCGGCGCGGAAGGATTCGACGGGATTGGCGAAGCGGCCGAAGGCGTCGGCGAAGGGGCGTCGGGCCTTCTTTCGGGTCTCTTTCACGCATCCAAACTGGGAACGGTCCCCGTCACCGTGGCCACGAGCCTTCTGGTTTTTTGGGTGTGGCTCTCCAGCATGTTTGGCAGCATCCTCCTTCGTCCCTACTTGCCCGACTGGGGCGCGGCGACGTTGGGCCTTCTCGTTATTCTCCCGCTCTCCTTCATCACGGGTCTGATTCTGACCTCCCTCGTAGTCAGGCCGCTTGGGCCGTTGTTCGTGGTTCACGCGGCTCCGAGCAGACGGCAACTCGCGGGGCGCATTTGCGAGGTGAGGAGCGGAAGCGTGACCTCGGATTTTGGCCAGGCCGAGCTGGCGGACGGCGGGGCGGGCCTGATTCTCTCGGTGCGTTGTGCGAAGGAGAACGACCTGAAGCGAGGAGATCTGGTGGTCATAGTCTCCTATGACGAAGAGAAGGACACGTACGACGTCGAGCCCGTCGACTGGCTCGAGCCGGGCGAGCGCGTAGGTCGCCATGAGGCTCAAAGGATTATCCAAGAGATGAGAAAGGCAGGAAGGCTCTAATGTCCGAACAACTGAACTACACTATTCCAGAGGCCTGGTTGCTCGTTGGGACCGCGATTCTAATTGGCTTCTTCCTGCTCCTTGGCTTCGGCCTCATGGTGAAGGCCTTCTACCGGAAGGTAGACCAGGGCAGAGCCCTCATCATAAACAAGCTGACGGCAGAGCCCACGGTGACGTTCACGGGAGGCCTCGTCCTTCCGATCATCTATCGCGCGGAGTTGATGGACATCTCCTTGAAGACGATCGAGATCGATCGTCGGGGCAAGGAGGGCCTGATCTGCCAGGACAACATTCGCGCGGACATCAAGGTGACGTTCTATGTTCGAGTGAACAAGACGAAGGAGGACGTCCTCAAGGTTGCGCAGGCGGTGGGGTGCGAGCGAGCTTCCGACCAGCGCACTTTGGAAGAACTCTTCGTAGCCAAGTTCTCCGAGGCTCTGAAGACGGTCGGCAAGCGTCTCGACTTCGAGGACCTCTACCAGAAGCGAGACGACTTCAAGGATGCGATAGTTCGGGTCATTGGACAGGATCTGAACGGGTATCTCCTCGAGGACGCGGCCATCGACTATCTAGAGCAGACGCCGGTGGAGCTGCTCGATCCAAAGAACATCCTCGATGCCCAGGGCATCAGGAAGATAACGGAGCTGACGACTCGGCAGAACATCTTCACCAACGACTTCCGTCAGACAGAGCGTAAGGAGATAAAGCGGCAGGATGTGGAAGCCGAAAAGGCCGTCCTCGATCTAGAGCGTGACGAGGCCGACGCGCGCGCCACGCAGGCCCGTGAGGTCGATACGATGCGTGCGAGGGAGGAGGCGGAGACCCGCAAGATTCAAGCGGAGGAGCAGGCTCGTTCGGAGTCGGCGAGAATCAAGGCCGCCGAGCAGGTAGCGATCGAGAACGAGAACAAGATGCGACAGATCGAGATTGCCGCCAAGAATCGGGAGCGCGCCGTGCTTGTCGAGGGCGAGAAGGTTGAACGTGATCGCGCTTTGGAGCAGGTCGCTCGCGAGCGGCAGGTCGATCTCGAGACGATAGAGAAGGACAAGGCGATAGAGGTCGAGAAGAAGGAGATCGCCGATGTGGTGCGCGAGCGCGTGGCCGTCGAGAAGAAGGTCGCCGAGGAGGAGGAGAGAATCAAGGATGTTCGCGCCATCGAGGAGGCCAGACGTATGAAGGCCGTGCAGATCACGACAGCCGAAGCGGAGGCCGAGGAGAAGCTGGTCAAGGACATAAAGGAGGCCGAGGCCGCCGAGGAGGCGGCGAAGTTCAGGGCCCGGGAGCGGCTCGTTCTGGCTGATGCCGAGCTAGAGGCATCGGAGAGGGAGGCACAGGCCAAGATTCGGCTAGCCGAAGGTGTTCAGGCCGAGAGAGCCGCGCCTGGTCTCGGGAACGTCAGGGTTCAGGAAGCGCAGGCCGTGGCAATAGAAAAGCAGGGCCGCGCCGAGGCGATGGTCGTTCAGGAAAAGGGTCTTGCCGAGGTGCGGGTCCGCGAGCAAGACGCCCAGGCAGTGGAGAAGCTCGGGAAGGCCGAGGCCGTCTCGATTCAGGCAAGATTGGAGGGAGAGTCGGCGGGTCTTGCGAAGAAGGCGGAGGCGATGAAGCTTCTGGACGACTCCACTCGTCACCACGAGGAGTTCCGGATCCGGTTGGAGCAAGAAAAGGAGGTCAAGCTCACGCACATAGAGGCGAGGCGGCAGATCGCCGAGCAGCAAGCCATCGCGATGCAGAAGGCCTTCCAGACAGCCAAGATCAACATAGTCGGCGGTGATGGAGACTTCTTCGACAGGTTCATCAACGCGGTGGGCGTGGGACAGTCGCTCGACGCGGCCATCGAGCAGTCGAGTACGCTGCAGACAGGGCTTGGCGACTATCTTACCGGTGACCGCAGCTTGCCGGAGGACCTGCGTGAGATCCTCTCCAACCCCGCCTTCTCGAGTCAGGCTCTCCAGAACACCTCCGTATCGGCTTTTCTATTGCATTTGATGCGGCGAGCCGATGATGAGACGAAGGAAGAGATAGCTCAGCTGCTGAAGCAGGCGGAGAAGCTGAAGGCCACAGTCGAGCCGGCGAAGGGCGGCGGCACCAAGAAGTCGCAGTAGAGGGCTACGTCAATGGCGGCCCCACAAGCCAAGGATACAGAGGCGCTCGACGAGGCGGCGCTCGAAGGCGGAAGCTACGAAGTCTTGCGCCAGCGCCTCCTCGAGCAGGCGCGGATTTTGGCGGAAAAAGCTGCTCGCCTGAACGAGCGACGTCAGGAGAGCTTTGGTGGAGTGGAGCTATCCATCATCGGCAACGAGCGCATCCGCACGGAGAACAACTGTGTGCCCCAGGACATGGTGCAGGTGCAGGGCATGCTCCTGTTTGGCTACAACGTCTTCGTGGGGCTGCGCAAGGAGACGCGTGTCTCCGACGTCTTCGCATTGCACCGGTTCGAGCACGAAGAGGAAGGCTTCGACCTCTCCGCCGTGCCGCTAGAGGAGGCTCCTGCTAGTCTCTTGCGTCACGAAAGGTTCGTTCGAGAGTTCGAGGAACTCTACCGCTACTACTCGAGCACTCGCCTTTCGCTTCTTCGTCGCACCGAGTCCAGGCTGCTTGCCGTTTTTCGTGTCGGAGCCGGCGAGAAGGATGTGAGGGTCTTCAGGTGGGAACTCGATGGCGCTGGAGAAGCCACCTACATCGATAATCGAGGCGAGAGGGAGCACGTCTTCCCTAGATCTCACGACTTCGAGTGGATCGCCACTGGCAGGGAAGACCAAGTCAGGGGCCCGCATCCACATGTATCCATCTTGGAGGAGGTCTTCGTCGAGGCGGTCGGTGGCGACCTGACAGTAAAGGTCGAGAACAACACCGAGGATGGACAGGGAATATACGCCGAGCCGGTGGACGAACCAAGCCAGGGACTGGACGACGGTCAGATCGAGTACGCCAAGGTCGGCAGCCTGATACTGATTCGGGTGTTGCCGTTTCGCGAGAGCGAATGGCGTCACCTCGTCTTCAATACTCGCACCAAGCAGGTAGCGCGCATAGATGCGATTGGCCAGGCCTGTGTCTCCTTGCCCGAGGATCAGGGGATCATCTTTCCGGGGGGCTACTACCTGCAGACCGGGGACTATCGCCTCTTCGATACGGACACGAGCGGTCTTCGCTTCAAGAGAGCTATTCGTTCTCCCAATGGCGAGGATGTTCTCTACGTCTTCCACCGGGACAGCGACGGGCATTTTCTCCTCTTTCCGTACAACATTGTGCGCCAGGAAGTTGCCAGCCACATCAACTGTCACGGTTACAGCCTCTTCGATGACGGCAAGATGGTCGTATTTCGGGCCGTGAGCGACGAGCCGACGCGGGTGCACCCCGTCCAGATATGGCAGACGCCTTTCAGCTCCGCCGAGCATGCCGCGGGGCACGCGGTCGATGCTTCCTTCCTAGGACGAATCGGCAACTCCGATCTGGTGAGGGGCGTCTCCGATTGCTTCACCATCTGCAGGATGGCGCGGTCGGAAGAGGCGGGCCGGGAGACCTACGAGGATTTGGTCGGCCAGGTTCAGCGGGTGATCGATGCATACTACTGGCTGTCGGACTCCGAGGTGGAGGACATAGCCTCCAACCTCGCGGAGCTGAAGGCGACCTCCGAGCTGATATTGGACGAGTACGAAAAGGTCGTCGCGATGAGAGCCAGGGCAAAGGAGGCTCTCTTTACCGCACAGGAGAGAGCCCGGGCCTTGCTGCGAGAGATTCGCCCCGACACATGGGAGCGAGTCGACGACTTCTTGAAGGCCATGACGGGGCTGCGCACCGAGCGAGGCCACGTAATCACCGTCAAGGATGTTCGCTACGTGGACGTGGCCAGCCTTGATTCCCTGGAGGAGGAGATTGCCGCCGCTTTCGATGAGGTCAGCGAGGCTGCTGTCTCCTTCTTGCTGAACAAGGACGCATTCGCTTCGATGCGGGAGGATCTGGACAGGCTCTCCAGCAGAATCGCCGAGGCGAGGGGCTCCGTGGAGCTGACCGAGCTATTCGAGCGTCTCGACGAGCTTGCCGATTGTCTCACGGTGCTCGGCGAGACGGTAGGTGGACTCGAGGTCGGCGATCCGACGGCGCGTACAGATTCTTCAAGACGTCTCGGAGGTCTTCTCTCTTCTGAACCGTGTTCGAGCAACGCTCGCAAACCGCCGCCAGGATCTGCTCGGGCGCGAGGGTAGGGTCGAGTTCGGGGCCCAGTTCGCTCTGTTCAGTCAGACCGTTGAGAGCGCTCTAGCCCTATGTGACGAGCCTGACAAGTGCGACGAGCAGCTCTCGCGGGTGCTGGTGACCTTGGAGGAGCTGGAGAGCCGCTTTTCCGACTTCGATGAGTTCGCGGAGCAGCTGACGGAGAAGCGCGAAGAGGTCTATGAGGCGTTCACGGGCCGAAAGCAGCAGCTACGAGAGGGGCGGCAGCGCCGAGCCGCGAATCTTGTCGTGGCGGCTGACAGGATATTCCAAGGGATTGAGCGGCGAGCCGGAACCTTCAAGGATCAGGATGAGCTGAACGGCTTCTTCGCTTCGGATCCGATGGTTCATCGCTTGAGAGGGCTCGTGGGGCAGCTGCGTGAGCTCGATGATCCGGTAAAGGCGGACGAGATCGAGGGACGCTTGCAGTCTGCCAGACAGGATGCGCTGCGAACGCAGCGCGATAGGGCGGATCTCTTCGAGGAAGGGCAGGCCGTCGTTCGTCTGGGAAGACACAGGTTCAATGTTTCCACCGAGCAGGTCGAGTTGACCTTGGTGCCTAGAGGCGAGGAGATGATGCTCCATCTCTCGGGCACGGACTACTACGAGAAGCTCGAGGATCCCGAGCTGGAGGCCGCGCGGCATCTTTGGCATCAGCAGTATGTATCCGAGTCCGAGGATGTCTATCGGGCCGAGTATCTTGCGGCCCAGATTCTGTTCACGGCCGAGGCGGCGCGGGAAGGGCTTTCCCTCGCCGGGTTGCACGAGGCCTACCGACAGGACGGCGGCCTGCTCGAGCTCACCCGTCAGTTCGCGGCCGATAGGTACGAGGAAGGCTACGAGCGAGGTGTTCACGACTCGGACGCCGCGCGAATTCTGGAGAAGCTTCTCGCAATGCGAGAGACGGTGGGCCTGCTTCGGTTCCCGCCGGAGCCCAGGGCGCTGGCATGTCTGTTCTGGGCGCTACACGAGGACGAGAACGAGCTGGGCAGCATCGCCCGAAGAGCCGGTAGCCTCGGTCGTCTCCGCAATGCCTTCTCACAGGAGGTGGGCCTCGCCGCGCTCGGTGATGAGCTCGGCCGCAGGATCGATGCATTCCTGGAGAAGGCGGGGATAGAGCACGGCCGCGGTGACGTGCTCCTCGCGGGACGTTACCTCGCCGAGGAGCTGACTCGCGAGAATCCTCGCTTCGTGGTGGGCCAGGACGCGGTGGTGTTGCAAGAGGCTTTGCTTCGCCACCTCGAACAGCACGGGATGCGGACGGCTTTCGAGCAGGACCTCGACGCCCTTCGCCCGTCGCCTCGTCAGGTGCTAGAGCTATTGGTGGCTTGGCTCGAGGGGTTCGTGCAGAGCCGAGAAGGAAAGAAACACGCGGATAGGAGGGAGTCCATCCTGGCGGCGGCGGTGCTGTTCCTGACCGAGGGGCGTCTGGAAAGAGAGGTCTCGAGCGCGCGCACTCGGATGGAAATCGAAGGCCTTCTGGGTCAGCATCCGAGAGTGAGTTCGGGAAGGATCGAGGTCAGGCTCGAGGCCTTCTTGGAGCGTCTAGCTGAATTCATCGAGACGAGGGCTCCAGAGTACAGGGCATACCGAAAGGAGTCCGCCCTCATCCTCGAGCGTGAGCGCCAGCGCTTGAGGCTCGATGAGCTCAAGCCCAAGGTGCTCACCTCCTTCGTTAGGAACCAGCTCATAAACGACGTCTACCTTCCGCTGATTGGCGGCAATCTCGCCAAGCAGCTTGGCGCCGCCGGCGCTGATAGGCGGACGGACCAAAGCGGTCTTCTGCTTCTGATCTCGCCGCCCGGTTACGGCAAGACGACGCTGATGGAGTATGTCGCGAGCACTCTCGGGCTCATATTCGTCAAGGTCAACGGTCCTTCTCTTGGGCATGCCGTGACCTCCCTCGATCCGGCGGAGGCGCCCAACGCCACGGCTCGCCAAGAGGTGGAGAAGATCAATCTCGCTCTCGAGATGAGCAATAACGTCATGTTGTACCTGGACGATATTCAGCACACCCACTCCGAACTCTTGCAGAAGTTCATAAGCCTATGTGACGCGCAGCGGCGTGTCGAAGGTGTCTGGAAGGGGCGAACGCGGACATACGACATGCGCGGCAAGCGTTTCGCGGTGGTCATGGCTGGAAACCCATATACGGAGGCGGGCGAGCGCTTCCAGCTTCCCGACATGCTCGCCAATCGAGCGGATACCTACAACCTCGGCGATATCCTGGAAGGAAAGGAT
The DNA here is from genome assembly GCA_007128675.1 of Deltaproteobacteria bacterium. Lineage (GTDB taxonomy): Bacteria > Myxococcota > Myxococcia > SLRQ01 > SLRQ01 > SKWY01. The sequence goes on from SKWY01000161.1 coordinate 10,097, forward strand.
CAGCTCTTTGCGCAAAGCTACATCGAGAACGCGCTCACATCGAACCCGGTGCTGAGGCCCTTGTCCGGAAGGGAGCCACGTGATGTGCGACTCTTCATTCGGATGGCCAGGGGCGAGGAGATTCCGACCAGCGATCTCTCTCACAACTACTCGGCGGCCGAGATCGAGGAGATCCTCGCGGTTCTACGGCATCTGACGAAGGTCCAAGCGGTCTTACTCGAGGTGAACGCCCAGTACATTCGTTCGGCCAGTCAGGACGACAGGTATCGCACCGAGCCTCCATTCAAGCTGCAGGGCTCATACAGAAACATGGCCCGCATCGCGGAAAGAGTCGTCCCGGCCATGACGCCCGAGGAGGTCGAGCGATTGATAGACGATCACTACCTCGGAGAGTCCCAGACCTTGACCACGGGAGCGGAGCAGAATCTGTTGAAGCTCGCCAAGATGCGCGACCGAGTGAGCGAGGAGCAGGCCGAGCGCTGGGAGGAGATCAAGAGGGGCTTTGCTCGTCATCAGATCATGGGCTCCAGCGAGGAGGATCCGACCGTTCGAGCCCTCGGGCAGTTGGCCGCTCTCACCGAGCAGGTCAGTGCGCTACGCGATGTGGTGGCCTCCGCGGCAAAGGCCGGTCGCGTCGAGGCAAGGCAATCAAAGGATGTCGAGAAGAGCGAGAAGGCCGAAGCTCGTAAGAGGAGCCTCGAGGAGAGCGCCGAGCGCGAAGCCAAGGAGAGGCTCGAGGCCATGCGGATGCAGTCCGAGCTTCACCTAGAGGCATCCACAAAGGCAGCGCTACTGCAGGGAGAGCAGCAGGCCAAGGCCTTTGGAGAGGCGGCACGGGTTCAGGCGCACGCTCAGATGGAGGCGGCCAGGCTCCAGGTAGAGGCCAAGATGGAAGCGGCCAAGACTCACGCTCGGGCTCAGGCGCAGATCCAATCGAGGCTCGCCGAGGTGCTCGTTCCGAGGCTCGAGTCTCTGGAGAAGGCATTGGCCAAGGTGGCCGAGTCCGCCGCCAAGGCATCGAAGGCCGCCGCCAAATCCAGCCCATCGGCGACAGGCGAGGCTCACTCTGCTGCAGCGGTTGATCTATCGCCCCTGATCGAAAAGCTCTCGGACACGCTCGAGGCCCTGGCCGACCGAAAGGTGGAGCTTCAGATTCCTCCGGATGCTTTCATGGGCCCGATGATGCCGCCGCTCGCGCTGTCACAAGGTTCCATCGAATCGGGTTCGGCGCCGGGTGAGGGCGAGGAAGGCCAGCCGTTGGGTCCACCTGGTTATTCCCATCAGCTCCGGCTCATTCAGGATGCGCTCATGCCACTTCGCCAGTTGTCTCGTCGCCAGATCCGAGACGGCGAGGGGAAGATGAGTGCGATGCAGGTTTGGCGACAAGTGAACGAGGCCTTGCAGGTGGTCCAGGCGGCCGCATTTTGGAAATAGAGATCCATCCCCGTTGTGGAGGCGTTCTTGGGACGGTAGGGCTCAGAGGCCCCGGCTCATCATCTCTTCGCGGGACGTGAAGAGCCCTGTATCATGAGCGTATGAACACGAGCGAGACGCGGGTGAATCTCGAGCTAGCCATGGACGTGGCGCGAAGGGCCGTGAAGTCGGCTGGGGACGCGGCGCTTCGTCACTTTGGGGCCAATATCTCTATTGAGCGAAAGGCCGATAGATCGCCGGTCACGGCGGCGGATCGAGAGGCCGAGGCCGCCACTCTCCAGGTAATCAGGGCCGCCTTTCCCGATCATTCGATTCTCGGTGAGGAGACGGGCGAGCATGCCGGGAGCTCGGCTGCTCGCTGGATCATCGATCCCATAGATGGAACGAAGGGCTTCACCAGGGGAGGGTCGCTTTGGGGACCATTGGTCGCGTTGGAAATCGAAGGCGAGGTCCTGGCAGGCGCCATCGCCCTGCCTGCGCTAAAAAAGACTTACTACGCGGCTCGTGGTCTCGGAGCCTTCCGCGATGGTAGGCCTCTTCGCGTCTCGAGCGTCGAAGATTGGAGCGAGGCCACATTGAGTCTTGGCGAGATTCAGAACCTTCTTGCTGTGCCGTACCGTGAGCAGGTCATCAACCTCATCTCCAGCGCTTCGGCCACGCGTTGCGAAGGTGATCTCGCCTCATGCGCAATGCTCCTGGAGGGGCGAGCGGACGTTTGGCTCGAGGCAGGAGTTCGGATCTGGGATCTCGCTCCCCTCAAGGTATTGGTCGAGGAGGCCGGAGGGCGCTTCACCAGCTTCTCCGGCGAAGAAGTAGTCGACGAGGCCTCCGCGGTTGCAACCAACGGCCGCATTCACGATCACGTGCTGGCCGTGTTGTCCGGCTGATGACCGGGCTGATCGATGTGTCTGATGGAGAGGGCGGGTGATTGGCGGACCGCCAGAGGCGAGGACCTGCTAGGACACCGAGGTTTTTATCGAAGTCACGCCAACGGAGGTGCTATACCGATGAGCATGAAATCGCGAGCCGCTTTGACACTGTGCTTTCTCATGATCGCTGTTGCTCTGTTTTCCTGCTCGAGGCCTGACGCCGTCACTAGGCCCGACGAGCTTCCCGAGGCGGAGGCTGCCCCGGCGGAACCGGAGGCACAGCCCGAGGCAGCCCCCGAGACCGACGAGATAGCTCTGGGGCGAGAGCTGATCGACGCGGGAGCCGAGCCGAGAGAGCTTCTCTCCTACGATCTCGAACCTCACGTGTCTCGCTTCTGGTATCGCATGCGTGTCGAGCTCACGGTGGATGACGAATCACCCGATGTTCCCGAGATGGGTTTTCTCTATCTCTGGTCGGTCACCCCATGCGAGACGAGCGAGGGTCACGCCAGGGTGGAGGTAGAGATTGAAGATGTGGAGATAGATACTTCGGCTCTCGCGGAAACGATGACTCCCGAGATGTTGGAATTCATGGAGGAGCAGTTTCGAGAGATGGTCGGTCCAGTAGGCGTCATCGAGCTTGATGAGGAAAGAAACGTGGTCTCTGTCGAGATGACGGCGCAGGCTCGCAGGGACTCACTCATAGATGTCGCCGAGATGATCAATCAGCTCGCCCATCAAGTGCCCACGCCCCCACTCGAGCCGGTAGGTGTTGGAGCCAGGTGGTCGATGACACTGGAGACTGTTCAGCAGAGCATGCCCGTGGTCATGAAGGTCGACGAGACCTTGGTCGAGCGCGAGGGAAGCCGGGTTCGTATCGACCAAGAGTACTCGTTGGTTGGAACGGCTGATGGCGCCGTGGTGTCTGGCGCCGCTCTTCTGGAAGACTACCAGATGAACGGATCCGGCCAGATCTCGATGGATATGAAGACCCTGTCCTTGACCAGCGAGAGCCACATGAGAATGGAGAACCGAATGCGGATGCGTCCAGCAAGCGGAGTGGGGGGGCAGCCCGAGCCTGGCGATTTTGTGGATGTAATAATGCTGCTCGAGATAGTGATGATACCGGTGGAGTGATTGGGGCTGCCGATATCGCCGTCTTGCTTCGCGAGGCCCCGTCGTCATGGGGAGGACCGCGGGGGATCTGGATGAATCTTGGATGGGCTGCGTTATTGCCGGGCCCTCGAGCGCGAGCGGGCCGCCTGCAAATCGGTCCCGATAGGCGCGAATACGTATGCCGCCTCGCCCTCGGGAACTAGTAGTCTCGTCGTTGTCGACATGGGATCGATTGTGCTAACTTCTTGGCATGTCTGATGGAAAAGAGAGCCCCTCAACGGCCGGTTTGAGCCGCCGGACAAGACAGATCCTGGAGGTAGTCTACCGGCTCGAGCGCGCTACGGCGGCGGAGATTCAGCAAGCTCTTCCCGATCCGCCTAGCTACTCCGCGGTTAGAACGCACCTTCGGATTCTGGAGGAGAGGGGCCATTTGACCCATGTCTCCGAGGGGCCTCGATATGTCTACACTCCCAAGGTTCCTCGCGAACGAGCCTCTCGCGGAGCCATTCGCCACTTGGTGGATACCTTTTTCGAGGGCTCCGTTGCTCACGCGGTGGCCGCGCTCTTGGACACCTCGAGCTCGAAGCTATCGCCCGAGGACGTGGAGCATCTGAAGGTTCTCATCGAGGATGCGAGAAAGGAATCTGCTTCACGGTCCCAAGATGCCGCCGCGCGACCTGCGAGAAGCCGCCGCGGCGCATCGAAACGTAAGGGGGAAGGCAAGTGAGTCTATTGCTCGAGTCCACCATTAGGTGGTCGGTGCTTCTCCTGCTCGTCTTTGCGTTTTGTTTTTTTTGGCGAGGTTCCGCGGCCGTAAGGCACCTCGCCTGGACCTTTGGCGCCGTAACCGGTCTGCTCTTTGTCGTGATCGGGTTGCTTGGACCGACCTGGACCCTGACTCTGCCATGGTTGCAGGCTGCCGCGGCCGATCCCGTCGTGACCACCAAGGCTTCCTCGTCCTCGTCGGGGGCCCCGGTCGCTGCCGCATTCTTTTGGCCGAACCTTCTTCTCCTAGGCTGGCTGCTGGGATCGCTCTTGCTGATGGGTTGGACCTTGCTCGGGGTCGCCCTCTCCGCGCTTCTCTTGCGGGAGGCGACCGAAGTCCGAAGGCCCCTTCCCGATGTCGCGGAAGGCATTTGCGTGCGCTCGAGCAGCCGGGTCTCAGGCCCGGTCACAGTGGGGTTGTTGCGACCTGTGATAGTAGTGCCAAAACGCGCCTTGTCATGGACGCCGGTTCGTTGGGATGCGGCGCTGGCTCATGAGGCGGCCCATGTGCGGCGCAAGGATGTCCTGATACGGTGCCTTGGCGCGCTCGTCCGGGCCGTTCATTGGCCAAACCCCTTGGCATGGGTGATGCTCTCGCGCATTCGTCACGAGGCCGAGATGGCCGCCGACGAGTCGGTCTTGGGCTTGGGTGTAAGGCCGGCCGATTACGCCGAGTTGCTTCTCGAGGAGAACGATTACCTGGGCCGTGGCCTTGGACCGCTGGTCTCCGTCTCCATGAATCGAGGAGATCTCTCCCGTCGAATCAAATGGGTGCTTGGAAGATCGCGGCGGGCTCCGCCGCCCCGTGGATACGTTGCCATTGGCGCCCTGTTGGCAATGTTTTTCGCAGTTCCCGCGGCGATCGTCACCTTCGTACCTCCCGAAGCCGAGCCGGCCGAAACAGCCGGCGCGGCAGGTGATGGCGCCGATTCATCTGCGGTCGCGTCGGCTCCACGGACCATTCACGCCCGCGTGGGAGATCTTATTTCGGAGCGCTTCGATGGCATCTCCAGGATTGCCATATCCAACCCCTCGAGCCTCGACGTTCGGCATCCAGTGGATGGCGAGATCGTAATGGAGGCGCTGGCCCCCGGTGATTCCAGCGTCCTGATTTGGCTTGGGGGGCAGGAGCCGGCCGAGAGGCTGATCGTCGAGGTCGAGTAGGAGGACACATCTACTCATCCATCCGTCACGGTCACGTGAACGGACACCTTGGAGTCGTCGGGAAGCCATATTAGGACGCTGGCCTCGCCGGAGGACAAGCCCTTCAGGAGCACGTGCCCCGAAGAGTCCACACGAGTGTCCAATGTGTCCGGATTGCTGATGGCTACTCGGGTCACGGGCCCGTAATCGAGGCTCACCTCTTCACCCACCACGAGCACCACGGTATCCATGGCCTCTCTATCATGCCGCTCATCAGCGCCGGCGCTGTGACCAACGAGGCCGGCGAGCAGAAGGCTGCTCACCAAGATGATCAGGCGGATGGCGCCTGGCCGTAATACTCGCAAACTCTCTCTCTTGCCTTTTCGGTCGTTCATCTCGTCTCTCCCTGTGGGGTTGTCGTTGGTCTTCTTGGGGTCAGCCTCAATAAGAAAGCTCGATTGGCGGAGGCTGCTAATAATTTAGCAGCAGGCTAAAATTTTAGCAAGAGCAATCCTTGAAAAGCTCTGGCGCTTCCAGCATTCCGAAAGCTTGGCGCGACCTAGTCGGCGAGGCGCGGCGATCCCTTGGGCCCGTGTCCTCGGGCCGGCCTAGCCCCCGCCTCGCCTCGAAAAACTGAGGGCAGCCTCCAAGCGACTGACCTTCGAGTCACAGCCGCTAACAAGAGAATAAGGTTAGGAAAGAGAGCCCCTTCCTCTAAGCCCCCGTGTTTACGGGAATGAAGGCCGGCGGAGCCGGCGAAATGCCCAGGCGAACCAACTAGGCCCGGCTCTTGCTTGCTTGCTTATCGAAAGACTAATTGGGGCCCACAACAGATAGGAGCAAGGAATGAACGGTGTGCGAACGAATTCCAAGATCGGGCTCGTGGCCGTGATGGCCATGGCCCTTTGTATCGGCTGCTTGGTAGAAGGCGGTGGAGTAAGAAATGGGCACGACGAGACGCATCGCGAGGACTCTTCTCCTTCCTATGACACTGGCGATGGAAACGTAGGAAGCAATATCGGCTTTGGAGGGGAGCAGGATTTTGCTTATTTCAGGACGCAGCTGGACAATGGCGTGGTGCCCGACCCGGATGTGCTCCAGGCCTCCGGCTTCTTTGCCGAGCACCACACATCCTTGCCTCCGCCTGAATGCGGCCAGACTCTCTGCCTTCATCCTATGCTAGGGGTGGCCGAGGACCCCCTCGGGGGTGAGCCTCGTACCGTCTTGCAGATCGGCCTGAACACTCCAATCGAGCTCAACCCAGACGAGCGGCCAGATCTCGATCTCTCCTTGTCGATAGACGTCTCTGGATCGATGAGCGCCGACAACCGCATCGGATATGTGCGAAGCGGCCTGGAGCTCATGCTGGACGAACTCTTCGACGATGATCGAGTTGCGATCATCATCTACAGCTCCGATGCGAGCGTGCTGCTCCCGATGACGCGCGTCGGTGATTCTCGAGAGGAGATCCGCGAGCACATCCAGTCCTTGCAGGCCGGGGGGATGACGGCCCTGTACGCTGGTCTAGAGCTTGCCTATCAGGAGTCCTTGGAGCATTTCGATCCCGAGCGTGAAGCGCGCGTCATAATGCTTAGCGATGGCCAGGCCAACGTCGGTCCTAGCGCGGACGATGAGATTCTCTCCATGAGCCGGGAGTACAACGACGAAGGCATCGGGCTGACGACGATCGGTCTTGGAAGCAGCTTCAATGTGGACCTGATGCGAGGGCTGGCGGAACAGGGCGAGGGCAACTTCTACTACGTCGGCTCCGCGGCGGACGTGGAGGATGTCTTCACGGTCGAGGTGCATAGCTTCACGGTGCCCGTGGCGCGGGACGTGCTCATCGAGGTCGAGGAAGGTTTCCGTTACACCTTCCAGCAATCCTGGGGGAGCCCGCATTGGGAGGATCTGGAGGACGGCGGGACGCTCGCTCTCCCCTCGGTCTTCGCGGCGTGGCGAACTTCTCACGATGACACCACGGACTCTGGCGGCCGGCGAGGCGGTGGTTCTGCCTTGCTGTTGGAGCTTGCGCCCCGGGACGACGTGCCGGAGGATGTATCCGAGGCCGAGGTTGCGAGGATAACCTTGTCCTACGAGGATCCCGAGCTTGGCGAATACGTGGAGGAGACGACAGAGGTCGTCTATCCCTATCACCCAACATTCCTGATGGCGGGAGGCTACTTCAGCTCCCATGGGCAGGGAGTGATCATGAAGAGCTTCGCCATGCTGCATGCCTACCTGGCCCTCAAGGAGGGATGCCGCCTCTTCCACGAAGGCGAGGCCGAGGAGGCAATCGAGCTATTGAGCGCTGTCCAGGAGCCCCTCTCCGACCTCGAGTCGCGGCTGAACGATGGAGAAGGCGACGAGGATATCGAGCGGGATATCGAGCTCATCGAGCAGCTTCGCGAGGTTATTGAAGCGCACCTATAGTATCGAGTCGATGGAAGCCAGGGGGGGGCCTCGCGGACCATGTAGCGTCCGCGAGGCTTTCTTCGTCTTGCAAACGAACTCTCTTCAGGCTCGTGTTTCCTCCGGCGCCGATAGCGCGTATTGTCTCGCGCGTGGAGAGGACTGGCTCCAGCGAGGGAAGGATGCCGTTGATGGCGGCATCGAGTGCTTTCGGGCTGCTGCTTCCAGCTCATGCATGCCGGCCCTTTCTGCCCGGCGAAAGCGAGCCGTGGTCGCGCGGGCTCTCGATGATTCGCCATTCAAGAGGCAGGGCGCCGGTTACAGGTCCATCAATCGGCGCGAGGGCGGCGAGGGAAGAACGACGCCATAAAGCGGGCCATCCTGCCCCGGCGGGTGAGAGGCAATGATCGAGCTCATCTACTCGAATAGAACCGAGCGTCTTCTCGAGGCTCTAGTCGTACGTCTAGAGGAGCAAAGAGCCGGCGGCGGCCACCCGCTGGATCCCGTCGAGATCGTCGTGCCGAACCGAAACATGGAGACATGGGTGTCCCTGGGACTGGCACGCCACACTGGAGTAGCGGCGAACCTTCGCTGTCGGAGGCTAGAGCACTTCTTCGGCGATCTCGTGCTCGAGGCCTTCGAGGGCCGGCGGCGCCTTGTCGATCTCGATACCATCGAGTCCGCCATACTCTCCATCTTGCTGGATAGAGAGCAGCTGGAAGAGCCGGACTTGGAGCCGGTGCGAAGCTACTTGCAGGCCGCGGGCATCGAGCCTTCCGGCTGTAGCTTCTCATTCGACGCTCATCTTTCCTCCGACGGGGTAGACCTTCGGCGGGTGCAGCTCGCATCTCGTTTGGCCTATCTTTTTCAGGAGTACTCTTACGGGCGCCCGGAGATGATTGCCTCTTGGCGCGAGCCCTCGAGAGGCGAAGCCCGGGGTCGGCCACTGACCGATCCCGCCGCCATCGATCCCGTCACCAGCCCAACCCTGGCTTGGCAGCGCGTGCTCTGGCGCGCTGTCTTCGGAAGAGATGGAGTGCTCGAGAGAAGTCCGCCCACGCCGCAAGGCTCCTGGACGACCCTCGATCTACTGGCGACGGATGATGATGTATTCGAGAGGCTTGCGAAGAGCGCCTTGCCGCCGGTGCACATCTTCGGAGTGTCCTATGTGGCCAGGCTCTTTCAGCTCTTGTTCGCTCGGCTCTGCCGGGTTCGTACCCTCCGGGTCTACTCGCTGAATCCTTGTGCCGAGTACTGGGAGGATGTGGAGACCCATAGGGAGCTACTGGGGCGCCTGAAAAGAGAGGGCAGCCGGCATGACCGGCCTTCTCGCTTCGGGGCGGTGGAACAAGATGCGGCGAGTGCCGGCGATGAGGATCCGTTCGGTCTATCCCAGGAAGACACGCCCGCCCTTCGGTACTGGGGAAGGCCTGGACGTGAGCACGTGAGGCTGCTCGGGGAGCTGACCGGGTGTGATTTTCAAGGCGCATTCGAGGATCCTCTCACGGGCCGCGAGAGGAGCGGCCTGCTCCATTTCCTGCAAAAGGACATTCTCTTTCGCGAGCCGCCACGCTCACCAAAGCCCGAGCAGGCGGAGGAATCGGCAAGCGACCAGACGCTTCGCTTCGTTGCCGCGCCCTCGATCCGCCGCGAGGTCGAGTGGGTTGCCGACGAGATCTGGCGCCTCATGCGCGAGGACGAGCAAGGCGACGGGGGACCGTCTCTTCGTTTCAGCGACGTGGCGGTGATAGTAAATAGCGAAGGCCGCGACGCCTATCTTCCGCAGATCGAATCGGTCTTCGCCGCCTGCAACGAGATCCCTCGCAGCGTCTCCGATCTTCCTGGTGCGTCCGGCAGCCGCCTCATCGAGGCGATGAGTCTCCTTCTCGAGCTTCCCTTCGGTCGTCTTTCCCGTGCCGAGGTGTTGTCCTTCATGAGTCATCCGGCCGTCATAGGCCATTTCGATGGGGCGAGCCCGGAGGAGCTGGCGAGGCAGGCGGAGGCTCTGGGGATCATATTCGGCGCCGACCTCTCCGATCACGAGGGGACCTATGTGGACGAGGATGTCCTAAGCTGGGATCAGGGCATCCGGAGGCTGGCCCTTGGCGCCTTCATGACCGGTGAGAAGAGCGGCGATGAGCGAGTGTTCGAGTCACCCGCGGGTAGATGGCTCGTGGAGGAAAACAACGCCTCCAGCTTTGATGCTCCTCGATTTGGGCTCCTTGCGCGATCCTTGATCTCCGACGCCCGCTTCGTGCGCGAGAGAAAGATGACGCTTACGGACTGGGGCCGGTTCTACTCCACACAGCTCGATGCTTACCTTGCGGTGGAGCAGGGCGCCGACTCCGGGGATCGGCTGCGCTGCCTCCGCGCGCTCGGCAGGTTGGAGGCGATGGATCAGGGCTGCAAGGTCAGCGGCCGGATCGCCTCCAAGCTTGCCGGCCGTGCCATCGAGTCCCTCGGCGGAGGCCGAGGCCAGTACTTGGCCGAAGGGGTGGTCGTCTCCTCCTTCCTTCCCATGCGAGCCATCCCCTTCAAGGTCATCTTCGTCCTGGGCCTTGGAGAAGGTCTCTTTCCGGCATCGGGGCGTCATGACGCCCTGGACCTTCGCGCGGGCAGGCGCCGGGCGGGCGACGTCGATCCCTCGGAGCGCGACCGCTACATGTTCTTGGAGACCCTTCTTTGCGCAAGAGAGAAGCTCTATCTCTCCTATGTCAGAAGGGACGAGCAGACAGGCGATCCCCTTCAGCCCTCCGCCGTGGTCCAGGAGCTGGCCCATATCCTGGAGACCGGTTATCTCGACAAGGAAGGAATCGAGAGGCTGCGGGTCGAACCTCCGTTGTGGCGTTTCGACGAGACCTTCGCATCGAGCAGATCCTTTTTGGACGAGGCAAGGATCGAGGCGAGAGTCCAAGATGCGGCCGATAGCTGGCGCGATCATATGCAAAGGTCTATTGGCCGGATGCTCGCCGACTACTCCTTGTCCCATGTGGAGGAGCTTCGAGGGGATCTCGAGGGGATGAGGCGTGTTGTCTCCGAGGACAGCTGGACCAGGCTTTCGAGTTTGCTGGCGCTTCCAGGAGAGCCGCCTCCCGTCTCGGCGGTGACCGTTACCCCTGTGCGCCATGGCCCCGGCGACGAAGAAAGGATCGAGGAGTCAATCTCCATCTCGCTCTCCAATCTGCGCCGTTTTCTCGCCTGCCCCATGCAGGGCTGGGCATCGACCATGCTCGGCCTCCACGAAGAGGAGGAGGATCTCCTCGATCGAGAGGAGGAAGACTTCGAGATTGGCATGCTCATGGAGACGAGCATTCTTCGAGAGTCCTTCCTCGATGCCGCCGAGAAGGGGTTGTCCGCCTCGAGCGTCCATCAGAGAAAGGCCGCTCGGCTTAGGCTTTCGGGCGCCATGCCGGTCGGCGTATTGGGCCGCGCCATCCTTGCCCGGCACGAGGGAGTCCTAGAGGGCTGGCAAACTGCTCTTTTGGCCTACCTCGATCATCACGGCTCCAGCTCTGCGCGTCAGCCGGCGGAAAGCGCCTTTTCGGATCAGGCCTCCATCCCGCTCCACAGAGTGCGCCTAGGAAGAGCGAGCCGGGATTGCGCGAGCGAGACAGTGATGGATCCCCTCGTCTTGGACGTCACTCTCGACGACTCGCAACACGCACCTAGAAAGGTACCGGTGCGAATCAGCGGTCGCACGGAAGGGCTCACCGCTGATCGGGGAGCCTCTATCGTTCTCAAGCCGAGGAGGCCCCCATCGAGGGTAGACGATGCCTTTCGAGGGCGCTTTTTTCGCGACCTCTTGGGAGGCATCGTGGATCACGCGGTGCTCTCGGCAATGGGAGCGGCAGGAGAGCTGGAGAGGCGCGTCGCGCTCTGCCTTTCGGGAGGGCGGGAGGACTCGGCCGTATTCGCTCTTCGGCTTCGTCCTTTGTCCCAGAAGAGAGCCCTGGCTTGGCTTTCGGAGACGATCGCCGATCTGCTCGGCGGCTCGCACGGGTATCTTCTGCCCTGCGAAGCTGTCTTCCTCGATTATGTCGATAGGACGAGCCGGGGAAGAAAGCCGAGCCGAAAAGAGGATGTGAAGACCAGGAAAGAAAGCGATCCCCGCCGTCCCGATGGTGACAGGATATCGGCCCACATCCTGAAGATGTCGAAAAGCGACCGCTCAAGCTTCTCGAGCCTGTGGGGCCCCGTGCCCTCGCCCCGTTCGTATGAGCCGCCGCCTTCCGTGGAGTGCGCCCGCATCGTCGAAAGACGCTTCGGTCCCCTATTCGACGACATCCTCGATCTCGAGGGCTTCCGATGACGATCACGTACTACGAGAGGCCAAGGATTCTGCAACATCCCGGGCTCGAGCAAGGGCATGCGGTGATCGAGGCTTCCGCCGGCACGGGGAAGACCTTCACGCTGGAGCATCTGGTGCTCGACCTAATCATAACCGGCAAGGCCAAGGTCGAGGAGATCCTCGTTGTGACGTTCACCGACGCCGCGACAAGAGAACTTCGCGAGCGAGTCCGTGAGCTGATCCGATCCGTTTGCGACGAAGGAGAAGGGACGCCGCCGCTGGACCTTCGCTCGTGTTGGAGGGTGGACGAGGCGGCGAGGGTGCGTCTTCGAGAGGCCCTCTTTCGCTTCGATGGAGCTTCGATCTCGACGATTCATGCTTTCTGCCAGCGCATCCTCGCAGAGCAGGCGTTTCTTGGAGGGAGACTCTTCGAGCAGGAGCAGGTAGACGGCAGGGAAATGTTCGGCCTGGTCTTCCGGGAGGAGGTGCGAAGGACGCTTGCCGAGGATGGGCTCGTCGGTGAGGCGCTTCGGCGCTGGATCGAGGTGGGAGAGACCATCGACAAGCTCGAGGCTCTCCTGCACACATGCCACCGGGAAGGCTATCCGGATAGATGCGCCATCACGCCAATCTGGGATCCCGACGGGCTGTTCAGCGCAAGAGACGATCTCCCGCCGCTCTCGGACTTGAAGGCCGAGGGGGCCTTGCTATTCAAGAACGCCAGGACACGCGGCACATTCGATGACCACCTCGACCTGCTGGTTACGGCGCTCGCCGAGCTAAGGGACGAGAAGAGCATCCACGCGGCCACGTTAGCCTTCGGCGCGTGGGCGAGTCGAAAGAGGAGCCTCGCCGGCAAGACGGATAGCCAGATCGAAAACCTGCGCAGGGCGGCGAGCATGACCGAGGACGGCAGCGCGCTGAAGAAGCTCTCGGGAGTGCTGGATAGACTCGAGAGGCGGGCAGCTCCACCAGAGGTGTTCTTTGCTCAAGAGCTTCTTCCCAGGGTTCAGGCAAGGCTTGCGCTGAAGAAGAGGGCGCTCGGCCTCATTGACTACGACGACATGCTCCTGGGCGTGCGGGGGGCGCTCCTTGGCCCGGGGGCAAGATCTCTTCTCCATGCCTTGAGGGAACGCTGGCGCTTTGCTCTGGTCGACGAGTTTCAGGATACCGATTCGGTGCAGTGGGAGATCTTCCGCCGGATCTTCGTGGATGGAACGAGCCGGCACCGGCTCATGGTGATAGGCGATCCCAAGCAGGCCATCTATGGCTTTCGCGGAGCGGACGTACACACGTTCGCGCAAGCGAAGAGACACCTCCTCGAGAAGTGCGGCGCCCGGAAGGTGGTGCTGGCCGAGAGCTATAGATCCACGGAGCCCATGATAGGCTCCGTCAATGAGCTGCTCACCTTCCAGGATGAGCGGGGCTCTCGCTTCTTCGACGGTCTGAACAGCTACGATCATCCCGTCGTATGCGGCGACCCGTCCCGCGCCGCAAGCGAGATGGGAGAGCCGGCGGCCCCCGTCCATCTTCTCCACCTTCATGGCGCCGAGGCGAAGCTCTCCTCGACCTCGATTAGAGACGGCCTCGCCTCATTCATCGCCGAGGAGATCGGGCGGCTCACAACCGGCAAGAGCAAGCTCGTCACTGCCGGCAAGGGCAAGGAGGCAGCCCCTATCAGGCTCTCGGATATCCATATCCTCACGCGCATGGGGTGGGAGGGCCAGCTCGTCGGCCGGGAGTTGCGTCGCCACGGCATCCCGCACGCCTTCTACAAGCTAGACGGTCTGTTTCAAACCGACGAGGCCAAAGACGTCCACTGCTTGCTGTGCGCCATCGATTCCCCGTCGAAGAGGGCGACGCGTATGTCGGCCTGGCTGACGCCCTTTTTCGGGGTCTCTCTCTCCGAGCTTCCGGAATGGAGCGCCGCGGGCGAGAATCACCGCCTCGTCGCACTGCTCTTCGAGTGGAAGAGGCTCGCCGACGCCCATGAATGGGCCAGCTTCTTCGATGAGATAGTTTCCCAATCGGGCATTGTCAGGCGCCTTGTCTTCACGCGAAACGAGAGAGCCCTGACCAACTACCTCCATCTATTCGAGCTGCTCCTAGCCGAGGCCCACGCAAGGCCACTGACCCTCGGCGAGCTTGCCCGCGGCTTGAAGGCCCGAATCGATGGCAAGACGGCCGGTGGGGGCCGTGAGGAAGGCGTTCAGAGGCTCGAGACAGACAAGGAAGCCGTCCAGATCCTGACGGTGCACAAGGCGAAGGGGCTGGAGGCCGAGGTGGTCTTCATCGCGGGTGGGTTTGGTGATCCGAGGCAAGGAAGCACGAGCGTCTATCATCATGAAGGCAAGCGATGTCTGCACGTGGGACAGGCCAGCGGCGAGATAGCTGGTCTCGTCGCCAGGGAGAACCTGGAGGAGACGCAGCGGCTGATGTACGTGGCGCTGACGAGAGCCAGATCCAGGCTCTATGTTCCCTACCTCGGACCCGCGCCAGAGCGCGCGGAAGACGAGAGCGTCTACGGTTATCCGCGGCTGGGCTCCTTCTTCAAGCCCCTTCAAAAACGGCTGGATCGAATGCGCGAGGAGGGAAGGCTGGATTATTCGAGGGGCTTCGTTTTTCGAGACGTATGCTGTGGCAAGAGACCTCGGCGCGAGGGGCGGCCGGATCTCGATCTTTCGGGCTGGCCCGAGGAAGGTCTTCTGGATTTGCCTCCATCCAGTGCCGGCGAGGCAAGGGAGATCGAGCCGAAGCATCGCGGGGTGCTGCTTACCAGCTATACGAGAATGAGCCGGAAGGATAGCTGGCAGGTGCCGGCCGACGATGGGGACGATGGCGCGGCGAGAAGAGATGCGGAGGTGGCGGCGGAGGTGGTGCCTGACGAGTCTTTCATCGACGCTGTGGAGCCCGCCTTCACCGGAAGCCTTGTAGAGGGGTCGAATGGAGGGCGCGCCGATGAGGCTCGGGCAAAGGAGCCCATGGATTTGCCCGGAGGGCGGGAGGCTGGAATCTTCCTGCATGCGCTCTTGGAAGAGACCCCTTTCGAGGAGCTGGCCGCGGGTTCCTTCGAGAGCTGGGCGGCCCTCGAGTCCGTCCGTGAGCGGGCGGCGGCCATCGCCAGACGTCACGGCTTCTCGAGAGTTCATCTGCCCGCCGCCCTCGAGCTGGTACACCGCGCCTTGGCAAGTCCCGTTCACGTATCGAGTGTCGAGTCCCGCTGCATCGAGGACGCATCTTCGTGCAAGCAAGCAAGCGAGCAGGCAGAGAGCCTCTTCATGCCTGGTGGCATCGTCTCGGCGGTGCGCCGGATGCAAGAGATGGCCTTTGTCTATCCCATACCGGAGCGGGGCCATCCTCTTCTCTCTCGCCTTTTGGGCGATGAAGAAGCTGGGCTCCACATCGCCCGCACACAACCGGGCTCCATCGGGTCCAGTTTGTATCGTCCTCCCTACGACGTCGAGAGAGGCTACGTGCAGGGCCTAATCGATCTGGTCTTCGAGCACGAAGGGCGGGTCCATATGCTCGACTGGAAGAGCGATCGTCTTCCTTCCTACGATGAGAAAAGCCTCGATGCTCATGTGGAAGCAAACTACCTTCTCCAGGCCAAGGTGTACTCTCTCGCCGTGATTCGTCTCTTGGGGATAGCCTGCGAGAGTGAGTACGAGAAGCGTTTCGGCGGGATCATCTATGCG
>SKWY01000157.1 GCA_007128675.1 Deltaproteobacteria bacterium
CCATAGATGTCCGTGAAGCAAGCGCCTGTCTTCCTACTCTCGATGAATGCTGAAAAAAGCCTAGAGGCACTAGAGGGGCAAGCTATAGGCGGCACCAAGGCCGATGCCGAGCCTTGCTCGGAGCACCGGTGAATCATCTGGCCCAAAGGCGACATCCAGAAGACCAAAGCTCGACTCGAGCCTAACCTTGCCTGGGCCCGCCCGAACATCCAAGCCCGCCCCGGCGACGAGCGTGGGCAGCATGGTCATGGTGCGTTCCCGTGCGCTGAAGATCCTCGAGTCGGAGACAGACAGAACTGCGCCGGCGCCCGCAAAAGTGAAGGGTTCGACGGGCGAGGTCGCCGCTAGAGGATGCCAGGCAACGGCCACGCCGGCCCCCATCAGGTTTGCAACCTGTGCGAAGCCGGAATCTAGTCCCCGGCCTCGTATCACCTGCGGGCCGTGAAGGCGCAAATGGGTCCAGGACACCTCCGCCCTGGTTCGAAACCCGTCTATTGGCAAGAGGCGCTCGAACACCAATCCAAACCTGGGACCAAGAACCATGGAGTCATTCACCGGGATGTAACTGCCTGCTTGAAAGAGCACGGCGTTGGGGCTTTTGGCGGCGCGCACCGAATGCCTCCATTCCCCGACCAACTCCGGGCCCTCGCCCATCTCGAGCTCGCCCGAGGAATCCTTTCCCAATAAGTCCTCTCGTTCGAGACCCTCCTCACCTTGCTCTTCTGCCTCACCTCTGTGCTCCGGAGGAACCAGGGGCGCCAGCGGCAACTCGTCGAAGTCGTCCGAATCAGCGGCACTAGCCATGGAAGCCACGAGAGTGGCCATGGCCGCCACCAACAAGACAAGGGACCGCATTGCTCCAATCGAACCGAACATCGCTTCGTCGACTCTAACACGACTTGAAACGTCGGTGGAATTGGCCCGGCAGGCCCCAAATCGTCGGGCAACAATCTCTGGCCGCGCTCCAGAGGCTTACTCATCCCGCTCGCATAGCGGCGCTCCCCTTGGCACTCGACACTCCGACAGGTCCACTTCCAGGTGCAGACTCTTGGGAGGTGCAACTTCTTCAGGCGCATCTATCGCCTGGGAGATCCTCCGGTAGATCGACCCGGCGCTCACGCTAACGCCAACCGAAATACCAAGAAAGAGACTTCTAGCTCCTCACCTCGATGGGCTAGAATCGAGGGTGCCATGAATGCCTGCCTGATGAGTCGAATCACATGCCCCGAATAGCCGCACTGTCCATCGCCGGGATCCTTGGGCTCACGAGCCTGGCCTGCCTGGGTCCTGACTTGACGCCGCCGCCACCCCCTTCGGTCGATCCGGTACGGTCACCGACCAGCGTCGATTCGCCCCTCGTTTCGGGTACGGCCGAGTACGACAGCCTGGTCGTAATCACCCGCTCGCCGGAGCTTCCAGATGGACGAATCGAAACCCGTGCCGATGCATTCACCGCACAATGGAGCGCCCGAGTCCCCCTCGAGCCCACCCAAGAGAACGTGCTTCGGATAGTGGCAATCGATGCGGCTGGCAACCAGAGCGACCCCACCGAAGTAGTCATAGTGCATCAGCCTCCCGTCGCCCACTCCCTCGCCCTCACCATTACCCCAGCCGTTCTGGAGCCCAACGTGCACGCCTTCGAGGCGACGGCAGAGCTCCTCCATCCCGAGCCGGAAGCGGATCTCGAGGGGCAGACCGTCTTCTTCGAGCGACGCTTCACCCCCAGCGAGGAGACGACAGAACATATCATCGAGAAGAGCGCCACCGTCGACGGCGCGCGCCGAGCATCGGTGATATTCGATGGGCACTTTCTATCCGGCCATGGCTCTGTGAGGGCATGGGCGCAGGCGGGCGGAGCACAAGCGGAGAGGTCCTTCGAGGTACATGGACAAACCGAGACACTCAATAGCCTGGTGCTGCTCCTCGAGGCAGTCGTCGACGGCACTCACCTCGAGCCCTCATCATCCATTTCGGTGCCCGCCGGAACTTCGGTGCGCGCACGAGGTTATGTCGAGGACGCTTACGGCGAGACCGTGGAACAGCCCGTAGCTCTCGCGACTACGGCGCCCGAAGCCATCATCGATGGACAGGAACTGGAGGGCCTCATCGTAGCCGGGCTGTGGGATGTCATCGCCACGATTCCCGGCACCCCCCTGGTAGCCACCGCAGATCTCGAAATCGTACCTGGGTCCCCTGATGCAGTGGACCTGCGCCTTGGCTTGCCCTTCGTGCGGATAGGAGAGCCTCTTCCCTACTCGGTAGGTGTTCTGGATGCCTGGGGTAACCTGATCGATTCATCGGCCCAGGTCACCACCCAGCCTCCTAGCTCGACCGTCGACGAGACCGCCAGGGAGATACGCTTCCACGAGGCGCAAGAGTACGAGGTCATCGCCCGGGTCGGCGATGGCCAGGCCGAAGACAGGCAGACGGTTCAGGTCCTAGACACCCATGGCCAACCCCCTCGTGTAGACATTCGTCTGCCTCTCCAAGGCTCCTTCGTCGGAATCGAGGAACGTTCCGTCCAGCTTCGGGTGAGAGCTACGGACCAGGAAGGATTGGTGGCCGTTCTCCTTCGGGCAGAGGGGCCAAACATCGACTTGGAGACGGGAACCTACCTCGAGGATGCTCCCGAGGAAACCGAGGTACTCCTGTCGATGAACCTTCCTGCCGGTAGCGATGGTGACGATGTTTCCTTCACGCCGGTTGCCGTGAGCACCCAAGGTGTCGCTGGCACCGGCAACCCCTTGCTGCTCGCTCGACGCTCTGGGAATCCGCGAGTCAGCCCCGGGTACATCCTTCGAGTGGTGGCAGGTGGCGACAATCCTCTCCCTTCCGAGGCCCCCCGGGGAGTCACTATAGGCGCCGACGGAAGAGCCGTGGTCGTGGGCCGTCCAAACTGGATCGTGGCGGTAGATCTCGAAACTGGCGAACAAGAGGACCTTGGTGTCGAGCTTCCTGATTCACCTTACGACGTCGTGACGCTCCCGGCGGAACGAGGTGATGGGATGATCGTAAGCTACACGAGCGGCGTCGCCCGGCTCGATCGAGATGGTACCATCTTGAACTCGACCTGGCTCGAATCCGGACAGAACCCTCGAGGAATGGACATCGGCGAAGACGGTAGACTCTATGTGGTCAACCAGTCCGATGATCGGATCTACGCCTACGACATTCACGATGCCATGGAGACTCGCAGGTGGACCGAAGGCGACCGCCAAAGTCGCGTCAGCTGCGATGGAGAGATCAGGGACCGCAACCCCTGGGGCGTGGCATATGCGGGGACGGAGTCTACGTCGGATCAGCGAGTGCTCTATGCTGGCCGGTGGTATGGGAGTGGCTCCTACAACCGCGTCATGCGGTGCACGGATGACGGCTTCGGCGGCAACCAGTCGGAATCGGAGAGAGCAATAGCTGGTGGACTTCTGAATCAGCCCATATACATGGCCATTGTCGGAAGCAGAGATCTGTTGACCACAAGCTGGGACAACGACCGTCTTCTTCGGGCATTCCACGATGGGGGATCATGGCAGCACCATAGCGCCGTCGAAGGGCTGAACCGGCCCTTCGGCATTCGCCGCGTCGAGAACGGCCGCTATGTCTTCACCACGCAAGGTGACCGCACTCTGTACGAGCTGGTCTTGGAGCTGCCGGCTCCCTAGCTTTGGCCTGGCCGGGCAGCTCGGCCCTAATAGTGGGCTCGATTCGTCTGTCCCTTCCCCACATGGTCTTTCAGCAATGGACCTCTAGCAAAGTGAGACCCCTCAATGCCCCACTTGCCCGCCCTCATGGAGGCTTCCCCGATTGCTTGAGAGCCGCCGCGCCCATAAGATGAGCAAGGGAGGAAAGCGTCTGGTGCATTCATGGTGACTAGACTCCTCTTCGCCGCGGCCCTCCTACTCGTTGGTCTTTGGGTCGTCGGCGACATCTTCACGAGCAAGCTCAACACGAGTCGTCTTCTCGAGATCGGAGCCAGGATTTCCGGTCGATGGCAGACCCGTTCCTATCTGGCCCTTGTCTTGCTCTGGGGGCTTGGATCCAGTGCGGAGATCATCATACTGGAGCGCTCCCTCACGTTGTTTTCCGCAATAGTCGGCCTGACCCTTCTCCTAATGGGCCGTCATCTGCGCAAGGAAGCACGGGCCGCTCTTGGACAACGATGGACCCTGGATGTTGTCAGCCTGCCTGGAAACCCCCTGGTCACAGGACAAATCTACGACCGGATGCGCCATCCCGAGTACTTGGGCACCTTACTAGTGCTCGTGGGAGTTCCTCTGATCCATGGGGCCTGGTTCTCCGTCTTGCTCACCCTACTCGCAGCCGTCGTGCTCCTCTACCTCAGGGTACGCCTGGAAGAGCGAGTGCTCAACGAGGACGCGCGCTACCTTTCGCTGATGGGTGATAGGCCTCGTTTCTTTCCGCGAAGACCCCCTCACAACCCTCACGAGCCCTCGGCGCCAACGAAGCTCTACCCTAGATCTCGTCGAGACAATCTTCCCACCCAGCCCTAATCGACAAGCTCGACAGCGCAAGCGACGATCCTAGACACGTGGAGCTACGAGGTTGCCAGCTTCACCTAACCGCCGCCTTGCGAAACGTTGCCTGCCTATCGCAAAGAAAGCCCTCGGCATCGGCCGCTTCCGCGAGCCCCTCGGCCCACTGGATCACCTGGTCGATGCCTTCCTCCCGGCCACGGTCGCCTATTGCCGAGATGGCCTCCGCAAGCTCCGTGGACACGGCTTCTCGTGTGGTCGCAAGAGCGTCCGTATTCAGAACGAGCCGCTCCACCCTGCGAACCGAGGACTCGTCGACCTTTGTTCTCTTCCAAACCGCCGCCAACCTGTCACGCAGCTCGGGTTTTGAGTATGCCGCAATCAGAATGGGGTAGGAGGGACTACGGGATCGAATGTCCGCCAGACGATCCTTGCCACTATCGTTGGGCAGCAAATCCTTCAGATCGTCGGCGAGCTGAAAAGCCACGCCAAGATGACGTCCACATCTATCGAATCGCTCGACGGCGTCCTCGTCGCCGGCAAGATGGGCGGCGGCTCGGCCACACCAGCCAAAAAGTGCGCCCGTCTTACCCTCGGCCACTGTGCGCCATCGTGAGACGGGAACATCCACGCGGCCACGCTGACAGACCTCCATTATGGCCGCTCGGGTCATATCGAGGACCGTGGAGAGGGCATCCGAAAGAATAGCCGGCGGCAGCCCCTTCAAATGATCGAACGCTATCGAGAGCAATAGATCCCCCGAGAGGACGGCGACCGTGTTCCCCCAAACGGTGTTGACGGTCGGTCGTCCCCGCCTGACCGTTCCGTCATCGACGACATCGTCATGCAAGAGGCTCGCGGCGTGGATTAGCTCGGCGGCGACTGCGACGTCGATGAGCCCCTCGGCCTTTGTTCCGACAACCTCTCCGAATGCAAAGACCAACCGAGGTCTTGCCCGCTTCGCCCCTCCCCCAAGGCATAGGTGACGCGCGGCATCCAATAGCAGCTGGGTATCACTGGCCACCAGCGGAGGCTCGGGCTCCAGCGCCTTGCGAAGCCGAACCTCCACCTCTTCCAAAAAATCGGCAAGAAAGAATGCTCGGTTCTGTGTACGAGAGGAGATCAAGACTGCGAGAAAGTGCCCCCCGTGGGCTTCTACGTCAAGTGATACCGGTCGACGACTGCCCCATCCCTTTTCCTGGGTCCAACACAGGAGCGTGCCCTGGGCAAAGCCTGGGAGGAGGAGCGCAGTAGATAACCAGGGCCTTGCGAGTTCGAGGATGGCGAAAAGCGAGACGGGCTGAATGAAGCAAGTAGCCGCAATCGCCAGGTAGGGCCCGTGACGTTGGAGAAGGTACTCCGCCCGGCGGATAGAGAGGATCGTCTACCAGGGGATAACCGGCTGCCGCCATATGTATACGAATCTGATGGGGCCTTCCCGTGATGATATCCACCTCCACAAGCGTCTCCTTCTCGAACCGTTCCATTACCCGCACATGGCTTCGAGAGGGCCTGCCCCGGGCGGTGGCGGCATGAACCGCCCCAAGAACGTCGTGGGGAACCCGTCCTATGGGCGCGTCGATAGCGAAAGACTTCTCCTCTACCCTGCCGCGCACGAGCGCCAGATAGGTTTTTCGAACACCGTCGTGCCAGATACGGGCAAGGGCGCGACTCGCTTTCGCATTTCGAGAGAAGAGCACCAACCCCGAAGTGCCTCGCCCAAGCCTGTGCAGAGGGCTCGCCTCGGGATAGACACGGCGCACCCTCCACAGAAGAGTGTTCTCCAGGTAGCCGCCACCCGGCAAGGTTGGAAGACCGCTGGGCTTGGCCACCGCCAGGAGGTCGGGGTCCTCATGGAGCAGGGCGAAATCCAGAGGCGCCAATGGCTCTATCCATGGCGGCCTGTCCCAGACGAGCACCTGCCCCCTCACGAGACGATCGGTCTTGCCGGCCAGCCTCCCATCGAGCCGCACCTCTCCCAACTCGATACGCTTCTCCCACGTCTCCCTCGAAGAGTGTGGTCGGCTGGATGAAAGATGCTCCCAAACGGTGCGTCCCTCCTCATCCGGCCCGATATGCTCCCGGTAGGAGTAGCCGCCATTCGTCCTCGGTTCTCTTCTATCGTCGGCCCCGCTCATGGAGTATCAAGGCCCGATTCGAAACACGGAAACGAGGGGCGCATCGGGATCGTCGGGCAGCTCAGTCAGATCGATCAAGGCCTGGATGGCCCAATCGCCCTCTCCTCTCGGATCGACGATGACCTGCTGAACCTCGTACCGCCGATCCCCAAGATCCGAGATGACCGTATTCCTTGGCTGACGCGCCCTCGGACCAAGCTCAACCATTCCATGCTCTTCGAAGAAGGGGGCCATCGCTTCCTCGAAATCGGTGGGTGACCATGCATTCTCACAAGGACACACCAAGGCGCTCGCCCCTTCCCAGTCCCTTTTTGCAAGCGAGCCGAGCAGTCTGTGCATCTCACTTCTGACCCGCGCGCCAAAGGCTCTTGGATCCGAGGCCGGGTCGACGGGCCGTCTCGGCATGACGGGCTCGGGTTCGCCGGGAGGAGCAGGCGTCTTCTCGCCGGAGAGCATGGCCTCCCATTCATCGAGAAGGCTAGCGTCCGTATGGCGCACCACTTGACGCAAATAAGTAGTGACGTCCTCGAAGGAGTCGGTGAAGTAGGACTCGGGCAGCGACTGCACAGCCGCCTTGTACACATCGGTCAGGTAGCGCAGAAGCAGGCCCTCCACCCGCTCCAGCCCATACTCGCGCACATACTCCGAGAAGCCCTGGCAGCGCTCGACTAAATCCCTAGCGACGGACTTCGGCCAAATGGTTCCCTCTACCCACGGATGGCGCTGTGCGAAATCATTGAACGAGTCATAGACCAGATCCCGAAGCGGTTTCGGGTGCTCTATTTTCTGAAGCTCGGCCATCCGTTCCTCGTACTCCATCCCTTGGGCCTTCAGCTCGGCGAGCCGCTCCGTGAAGATCTTGTCACGCTGCCGGCGGAGGATTGGCTCGGGATCCTCAACAGTAGCCTCTATGAGGGTCAAGAGATCGAGAGCATGACTCTCGGCATCGACATCCAGTATTCCCGCCGTATCCAGGAGCCAGAGCCCGAGAGTATGGCGTATCGAGAAATCATCCTGAAGATCCGGATCCATTCGGACCTCCCTGCCGTCCATTACCTTCACGACGCCAAGCGAGCGAAGAGTACGAAACCTCTGAGCCCCCAACCGTCTTTGCCTGCTTCTGACCCCATCGGAGACATGTGCTCGCCCGATGATTCCAACCAATCGTCGATAGCCCTCCTGGCCATCCTCCCGCAAGAGATCGACGAGCATCGACCACGTCACCTCGAACCTTGCCTCCAAGGGCTCGGGCCTTTTCCTCATTAGTTGCTCGAAAGTAGCCCGGTCCCAGTGGGCATAACCGCGATCGGGAGGCTTTCTCTTCACGAGCTTCTTCTTGCGATCCGGGCGTTCCTTCGCCTTCCTCTCGAGACGCAGGTTATCGATGACATGCTCGGGAGCTTGCGCAACGACTCTGCCCCGTTCGTCGAAGCCACGGCGGCCCGCCCGACCGGCAATCTGGTGAAAATCGCGAGCCCGCAGTATGGCCGTCTTCTCTCCGTCGTACTTGCAAAGCCTCGTGAAAAGCACGGTACGAATCGGAATGTTGACACCTACGCCGAGCGTGTCCGTACCGCTCACCACCTTCAAGAGCCCTTTCTGGGCAAGACGCTCCACGAGCCGCCGATAGCGCGGAAGCAGTCCGGCATGATGAAGGCCTATTCCATGGCGCAGAAAACGGGATAGCTCCTTTCCGTTTGGCGTGCTGAAAGGGAAATCCTCGAGGGCGCCCGCCAAGACACGCTTCTCGTCCTTACTGGTCAGATTGATGCTCGTCAGCGCCTGTGCCTGCTCCGGACAGGAGCGCTGAGTGAAGTTGACCAAGTAGATGGGAGCATCGCCCGAGGCAAGAAGCTCCTCCACTGTCTCGTGAATCGAGGTCTCGCGGTACTCGAACTCCAAGGGAACGGGGCGTTCGGTTCCGTGGATGGCCGCTACCTCTCTTCCGGTGAAGGCCTCCAAGCGTTCCTCGAGCTGTGCCGTATGACCCAACGTTGCCGACATCAGAAGGAACGTGGTTCGAGGCAGTGTGAGAAGAGGCAGATGCCACGCCATGCCTCGATCCCTGTCGGCGTAAAAGTGAAACTCGTCCAGCACGGCG
>SKWY01000360.1 GCA_007128675.1 Deltaproteobacteria bacterium
GCACCGTGCTCCGAAGGCGCTGATCTTGCCCCACGCCGGTTACCTCTACTCCGGCCTGATTGCCGCGAGGGGCTACGCATTGCTGCGGGGCATCGAGGATCGCATCCATCATGTGCTCTTGCTGGGCCCCTCTCACTTCATTCCCGTCCAAGGCATGGCGGTCTGCTCCTTCGACGCGCTCGAAACGCCCCTGGGCGAGGTGCCCGTTGGCAGGGCGATGCGCGAGCGAGCTCGCGAGAGCCTGGAGGTTTCGATCGCCGACGAGCCTCATGAGAGGGAGCATAGCCTGGAGGTCCACCTGCCTTTCTTGCAGGAGCTGCTCGGTTCCTTCGACGTGCTGCCCGTTGCGGTCGGGAACGTCGAGCCGGCTGACTGTGGAGAGATGATTGAGCTGCTTTGGGGCGATGACACCCTGGTTGTCGTCAGCTCCGATCTTAGCCACTTCTTGAGTTCCGACTCCGCGCGGCGCACGGACTCCGAGACGAGCAGGGCCATCGAGTCGCTCGACTACTCCAAAATCGATCGCCAAGGGGCCTGCGGATCGGATGCGGTACGCGGGCTCCTATGGTTTGCCCGGAAACATGGACTAAGGGCCAACACGATCGAGGTAGGGACTTCAGCTTCCGTCACCAAGGACGAGAGTCAGGTCGTGGGATATGGGAGCTATGCCTTCTCGTGAGGTGTTGCGAGAGCCGGGTCCCGGCCGGCTCTAGTCGGTCTCGGCGGCGGGCAAGGGTTGTCCCGGCTCCCAGCTTACGAGCCTGCCGAGGTCGAGATCCACAACCTGCTCCTCGACCACCTCTGGGTCACCGACGAGCACGAGTTGCAAGGTGTCGGGATTGAAGTAGCGTACGGCCACGTCCTGGATCTGCTCGAGCGTTACAGCCTCGAGGCTCTCCACCAATCGAGAGTAATGGTTCATTGGCAGATCGCGCCAGAACAGCCTCGCTCCAGTCTGGCCCAGGGCTCCCACGGTCTCGAACCAGCCTGGAATGGCGCGAATGAAGCCCTCCCGGGCTGCGTGAAGCTCCTCGTCCGTGATCGGCCGCTCCCGTAGTCCATGGAGCTCCTTGAATATCTCGGTGAGGGCGGCGCCGGTGACCCCGGTTTCCACGGCAGAGCCGGCGGATACCAGACCCACGCCTCTTCGGGGCGCCGCACTCGAGTAGGCTCCATAAGTGAAGCCCTTGTCCTCGCGAAGGTTCAGGTTCAAGCGGCTGCCGAACATACCGCCGAAGACCTGGCTTGCGAGCCGGAGTGGAACCTCGTTCTCGTCACCCACGGCCAAGGCTGGTCCGCCCAGCATCACGCGGGTCTGCTGCAGACCGGGCCGTTCGATCAAGAGGATCCGCCGGCGCTCGAACGGGGTGGGTGCCGCCGGGGTGAGGGGATCTCGCTCTTTCTCGGTCCGCCAGTCCCCGAAGTGAGCCTCGGCCCACTCCATCGCGGTGTCCAGGTCCACGTCGCCCGTCGCCACGAAGGCGGCGGAAGTAGGGATGAGGTGTGAGTCGTAGAAGTCTTGGACGTCTTGAAGTGTCAAGGCGGCCAGGCTGTCGGTGGTGCCGTGGGAAAGCCGACCGTAAGGGTGATCCTCGCCGAAGACCATCTTTGCGATGGCAACTCTGGAAAGGTAGCCAGGCTCCGCCAGCAGCCTTGTCAGGTTCGCTTTCTGCTCGCTCCTCTGGCGCTCGAAGTCTGCCTCGGCAAGCCGGGGCCTTCGCACCATGTCCGCGAGGAGTTCGAGCGCCGGGTTCGCGTTGCGGGTGAGGACGCTGACGCCCACTAGACCGCCATCGAATGGGAGCCTCGTGTACGGCGAGGTGCCAAGATCGGCGAAGGCATCGGCCAGCTCCATGGCGTCACGCTCGCCGGCACCCTCGAGTAGTAGCTGATAGGTGAGCCGGGCCAGGCCGCCTTTTCCAGACGGATCGGAAGCGGATCCCGCGAGAAAGGCCACGGAGAAGGAGACGAGCGGAAGGTCGGGCCGGCGGCTGACGATTACGCGCATGCCGTTGTCCAGACGGCCCTCTTCGAATAGGGGCACGTCGAGATCCATGGGCTCGCCGGGTTCCGGCGCCTCGGCGCGCCAACCCTCGCTTTCGGGGACTTCTCTGAAGGCCTCCTCGATCTCTGGTGCTGTTTGGTCTTCGGCTGGTTTTGTCGACATGGTTTGTGGGCCTCGTTGAGCCCCGGAGCAGGCCGTTAGAAAGACGAGGAGCATTCCAAAGGTGCAAAGTGACGATAGGTTCGATGTAAGCATGGGTCAGTGCTCCACGGGAGTCTTAGAATGACGAGGGATAATGGTGGCGCTGGGCCCTCTCTGGTCGGCCGAGGCCGAGGTTCCTGTTCGGAGTCGTTCATCCTTCGAGGTAGAGGTTTCTTCCGTCTCGTCGGTCTTGGCATCGTCTTCCTTGGCGGGAGCCTCCGGCTGCTTCGATGCGGCTTGTTCGTCTCCCGTCTTCGGCTCTTGTGCCGTCTGGGAGTCGGGAGCCGCCGGGCTTGCCTTGTCCGCTTCCTCCTCGGTCGTCGGTACGGCATGAAGGATGACCCGCCTTTCGGGGCACAAGGTCTCCTCTACGAAGGCTCGAACGCAGGCCGAAGTCACCGCCCTGAAGCGGGAGATGTCCTCGGCCAGGTAGCCCGGATCGCCAAGGTGGTGGTTGTAGTACTGGAGCTGGTCTGCTCTGCCTCCGAAGCCACCGAGCCGTTGTAGGCCCGACAACGAGCGCGTCTCTATCCTGTTCACGACGCGCAAGAGCTCCTCATCGGCGGGACCGGCCTTTCTAATCTCATCGAGCTCGGCATCGATCTCGGCTAGGAGTTCATCGGTTGTGGTGCCGGGACGAGCCGTCGCCGTAATGCCGAAGATGGACTGGTGGCCTGTGCCCCACTGATATGAAGAGACGCTCTGCGCGATCCGCTTGTCGAAGACCAAGCGGCGTTGAAGCCGAGCCGACCTGCCCGTTGAAAGCAGCATTGCAAGGACTCTCGCTTCCGCATCTCCAGGCTCGAAGGCCGCGGGGGAATGCCACAAGATCATCACCTGTGCCAAGGGGCCAAGAGGCTCGTCATGGTGAATGACGACCTTCTCCTCGAGGCGCGCCTTTGGGATGTCGGGTCGCTCTGGTCGCGGCCTGGCCGGCAGCGAGCCAAAGTACTTCTCTATCAGTCCCTCTACCTCTTCGCGCTCGAAGTCACCGGCTACCGTCAGGGTCACGTTCGCCGGTGCGTACCAGGTGTCGAAGAAGGATCTCACATCATCCATGGTCGCGGCCGCAATGTCCTCCATCGAGCCAATCACCATGTTGTTGTAGGGATGTGGGTGTGGGAACAGAGCGTTGAAGGCCTCGATCCGGGCAAGCCCGTAGGGCGAGGCGTCGTAGACTTGGCGCCGCTCGTTCATGACGACCTCTTGTTGCCCCTCGAGGTTTTCCTCGGTCAGCGCGGGAAGGAGGAAGCCGAGGCGGTCGGACTCCAGCCATAGAGCCGTCTCCAGATGATGGCTCGGGACCGTTTGGAAGTAGTTGGTCCGGTCGAAGCTCGTGGTCCCGTTGATCTGGGTCGCGCCGAGCCTTTCCAAGACCGTGATGGGGTGCTCGGCATGCGCCGAGCCCTCGAACATCAGATGCTCGAAGAGATGGGCGAAGCCGCTCCTCCCGTCTGGCTCATGGAAGGCTCCTACATGGACCCAGACGTTGACGGCCACCAGCGGCACTCGGTTGTCCTGATGGAGAATGACCTCGAGCCCATTGTCCAAGGTGTACTTCTCGAAGGGAATCTCTAGGTCGAGCGTCTCTTCGGCTAGGGCTGGGCCGCTGACCACGGGGGCCGAAGCCATGAGCACGGTGGCGCTGGCGATCAGAAAGCGGGACATCGAAAGACTCCTTTGAGATCGTATGAACGTGGGCTTGTGTCATTTCCCGACATGGCTTGCCCCACGAGCAAAAGCTCGTTCGATTGGTGAATAGCTATTCTTTCCGTGCCGGCGTTAGTGCCGGTATTCCATCCTGGGAGCATATGTGGGCTCCGGCTAGCCAAATCCGGCTCGGCCTAGGTTTCTTCCATTTGCGTGCCGCCGATACGAAGTCTCCCTAGGGCTCTATGCGACAACTACCCCGAGAGGGGGACGATACACCGGCTGGGCCGGGACGCAAGAAGGCCGAGGCGAGGAGCCGGATGCGCGGTATGGCAGAGAACGATACGACCCTGGTTGACCCCGCCCTCAGTGGGACCGAGAGAGGCGCCAAGTGGCGGTAGGAATGTCGCCATCGAGCCTTCCCGGCTCCCGGCCGGCTGGAGTTGGACTGGCCTGAGAGCCATGCTCGTCGGGCTTTCTAGCAAAACCTGATTCGTGATAGTCGGGGCTCATGTCCGAGGTTCGTGTTCTGGTTTCCCGGGTGGCCGAGAGCCGTGGCCCCGCTCTTCCTCTTCCTTCCTATGAGACCGAAGGGAGCGCCGGTCTCGATCTGCGCGCCGATGTCGCCGAGCCCCTGGAGCTTCCTCCCTTCGGGAGAGCGCGGGTGCCCACGGGGATCGCCGTGGCTCTTCCCGTGGGTCATGAGGGGCAGGTGCGTCCTCGCAGTGGCCTGGCTGCACGCTCTGGGATAACGTGCCTCAACTCTCCTGGCACCATCGATTCCGATTACAGAGGAGAGGTGCAGGTTGTTTTGGTGAATCTGTCGAACGAGCCGTTTCTCGTGGAGCGCGGAGACAGAATAGCGCAGCTGGTGGTGGCCCCCGTTACTCGCGCGAATCTCGTGGAGGTAAGCGCTCTTTCGGAGACGGAGCGTGGATCGGGCGGGTTTGGGCACACCGGCTCCAAATGATGGATGAGCGTGCCTGCTCCGGTCCATGATAAGGTCGACCTAGCCTTGTCCATGGACGATGAGCGAGCCTTGTAGCATGATGAGGCTACTGCCAAGCGACCGTGTTCCCAAACCTGGAGCTTTGAAAATACCGTGCTTTGTTATCGTTGCGGCAGCCATGTGCTCGATGGGTCCCCTGTCTGCGAGACCTGTGGGCAGAAGTTCACCGTAAGAACGAGGCATCCTTCGCGTGCTAGGCCCCGTCAGTCGGATTCGTCCCCGATAAGCGGCGCCTATCAGCCGGGCGAGAGGATAGCCGATCGATACGAGGTGAAGGGCGTCGCGGGCCAGGGGCCCATAGGGATCGTGTACCGGGCGATAGATAGAGAGGTGGATGTCGAGGTCGCCGTAAAGGTCATCACTCCCAAGCTCCTCCAGTCGGAGGAGGAGAGGCAGACCCTTCGAAGCGAGGCCCGCCTCATACGCGCGCTCTCACACAAGGGTTGCCCAAAGGTTTATGAGGACGGCTTCGATGGTGATCAGCCCTATCTTGTCATGCAGTATCTGGAAGGCTTGTCGCTTCGGAGAATCATCGACCTTCGACATGGAAAGGGCCAGCCCTTCAAGGTCGAGGAGCTCAAACCGATCTTCCAGCAGCTATTTGGGGTCCTTGGTTATGCCCATCGCTTCAAGCATGGCGACAGGATTGGCTTCGCGCACGGCCACGTGAAGCCCCAGAACGTCGTAGTTCTTCCCGATGTCCTGAAGCTAGTCGACTTTCGGGAGGCATGTTTCATACCCCGAGTTCCCTATGTAGCGGCGCAACGGGTTCGTGGGGGAGAGGCTGAGTACATCGCTCCCGAGGTGGTCGAAGGGAGGGAGGTGACGCCGCTCGCCGATATGTACGGGTTAGGAATGCTCCTTTGGGAGATGCTCTCGGGCCATGAGGACCTCGCCTCGGACAACATGGACCTGTCGCTGATCGAGGGTGTTCCTCGAACGATGGACATGGTTTTTCGGCGACTCGTTGCGGAGCGTCCCGTGGATCGCTACCAGAAGATTGCCGAGGTTGCCGATGACTTCGAGGCCGCCCTCGACGGAAGGGTCCCTCCGCACGCGAGTGTCCGCAAGCCGCTGACGGCGGTGCCCCGCAAGGCGCAGCCCGAGATTCCAGAGTATCTGGCCTCGGGAGAGTTCGATCTTCTCGACGCGAAAGAGAGCTTGTCCGATGAGCCGGGCTCTTTCGATGACGACTTCGATCTCGAAGGAGACATACAGCTTGGAGAGGACGAGATCGAGGAGATCGTGGATGCCGACAAGCTAGGCTTCTCGCTGCAGAAGAAGAAGGGTCCCTCTTCGGAGGTGGAGTCGGAGAAGCAAGAGGCCGATGAGGACCAGGAGCAATCCGTTTCGTCTCGACCTACCCTCGAGGTTTTGGACGACTCCGACGAGGAGCGTCGGTACGAAGAGCGGACTCGACGTGAGCGTAGGCCCGGCTCTGCTCGATCAAAAGAGATGGGTTCGGCCTCCTCCGCGCCAAAGACCGATGGGCGCGTGGCGCGTCCGATAGGTGTGGAATCGAGGCCCATTGAGGCAATGGAGACGCGGAGCCTCGAAACGGGCCTTGCCAGCGAAAGCGCGACGGATCCCGAGGTGCAGGTCCCCCCGGAGCTGCGCGAGCAGGCCGCGCTCTCGCTGGATGAAGCGAGCGAGGAAGAGCAAGCAGAAGACCATCCCGAGGCCGAAAGCGCGCCGGAGGTCGAGAAGGAGGCGGATGCTCGTTTGGCCGAGAGCGCGCCGAAGGTCGAAAAGGAGGCGGATGCGTCTTTGGCCGAAAGCGCGCCGGAGGTCGAGAAGGAGAGGGATGCGCCTTTGGCCGAAAGCGCGCCGGAGGTCGAGAAGGAGACGGATGCGCCCGCGGCCGAGAGCGCGCCGGAGGCCGAGAAGGGGGAGACGGAGCAAGAAGGGGATTCGTTCGCGAAGGACGCTGCCGTTAGGCTCGAGACGGAGCAGTTCGACAGGGATGAGCTCTTGGCCGCGGCGGCCGAGGCTACACGGGTCGAGCGGGAGAGGCTCCAACGGGAGCCGACGCGGGTGGCCAAGGGGCCCAAGATTGATCCGCCAAGACGAACGAAGGCCCCCTCACGCCCCGCCGCCAAGGGGAGGGATCCCGTAAGGTTCGTAATTGCACTTGCGGCAATGGCCTTTTCTGGCCTCGTTTTGGCGCTCGTCATCTCAGAGGACATGCGTTCGACCCTTGGTTTCTCAGGTGGGCGAGAGGCTTTGGTCGACACGGGCGATGAGTTTCTGTCGAATGGTGACCCGTCTGCTACAAGGCCAATCGGGGGCACGGATGCTTCTAACGGAGACCAAGAGATCCACGCCGTTGAACCCGCGATGGAGGAGCACGAGACCACGAAGGAGGACGAGCCGGCGTCAGAGCATGTCGATTCTCCGGCGGAGGAGACCGAGGACGCATCCCTTGTCGAGAAGGCGAAGGAGCCCGAAGAGCCAGAGCCGGCTTCGACCAAGGCTCGTAGACAGGTCGAGAAGCAGCCTACTCGCAAGGCCCCGGCAAGGACTCGGCCAGCCGATCAACAGGCCCGAGTCAAGAAGGCCGAGACGCGACGGCCACCTGATGCGGAGCCCACCGAGAGAACGCAAAAGGTCGCGGCTCGTACTCCGCGACCAGCTGCCGCCGACGCACGAGGGCATTGCCCCGCGGGAATGGTTTTCGTCCCTTCCGGAACCTTCAGAATGGGCAGCTCCCTCGACGATCCCATGCGCAACCTCGGTGAGAAGGCGCTGACAGACCTAAATGTGGAAGCCTTCTGCATAGATCGATACGAGTACGGCGGCACGGGGCGAGAGCCCCAGACCGGAGTGACCTGGTATCAGGCCAAGGAGCTTTGCGAGGCGCGAGGCCGGCGGCTCTGTAGCGAGGAGGAATGGGAGCGTGCCTGCAAGGGCCCTCGAAACTTGCGCTTCCCCTACGGCAACAGCTTTGATCCTGATGCCTGCAACACCAAGGACGAGGACGGTAACCCTCGACAGGTAGCCGAGGCCGGGGCCTTTCAAAGATGCAGATCCGGTTTCGGAGTTCTGGATATGTCGGGAAACGTCGCTGAATGGACGGCTTCTCGCTTCCAGGAAGGTCGGCAGGATCGGACAATCAAGGGAGGGTCCGCCAATCGGCCCGATTGGGATACTCGCTGCGCGGCGCGGGGCAATCGGCCTCCTTCGGCGCGAGATCGACACCTGGGATTTCGTTGCTGCGGTGATCCACTCTAGGTCGACCGTAAAGCCTTGCTCGACGTCTTACCCGGCCCGCAGAGAAGCGGTTGGTGCTAGGCTGCCCGTGTCATGGCGATCGCATACTGCGTGCTTTCTTCCGGCTCGGCCGGCAACTCCATTTGGGTCAGAGGAGGTGGGACGGAGATCCTCGTCGACTGCGGCATTTCTGCTCGTTCGATAGGGAGGCGTCTTCGGGATGTGGGCCTTTGCCCTTCCAATGTAAGAGCGGTGGCCTGCACTCATGGTCACTGGGATCACGTTCGAGGCGCGGCGGTCCTGGCTCGGCGTCATGACGTAGAGATACTCGGGACCAAAGAGACCCTTTCTTTGCTTCGTGGCGACCCACCGGAGGAGAAGCTGCGATCCTTTCCCGTGGGTGGCCGCTTTGCGATTGGAGGGCTCACTTTATCCGCTGTTCCCACCATGCACGATTCGCCTGGCTCTTGCGGCTTCGTGATCGATGATGGGGAGAGCCGCCTTGGCGTCATCACGGATCTGGGAGTAGTGACGGAAAACGTGGTGACGAGTCTCGAGGGTCTCGATGGTCTGGTCTTGGAGATGAACCATGACGAAAAGATGCTCCGCGATGGATCCTACCCTGGGTTCCTGAAGGCCCGGATCA
>SKWY01000369.1 GCA_007128675.1 Deltaproteobacteria bacterium
AGGATCTGCGGATTCGGGGCCCTGGAGAGGTCCTTGGAACACGGCAGTCTGGCCACCCGGATCTCCTTTTCGGGAATCTGGCACGAGACCGCGCGATTCTTTCGCAAGCCAGGTCCGATGCTTTCTCTCTCGTCGCCTCGGATCCCGATCTTTCGCAACCCGGGCACAGAATAGTCGCGCGGGAGGTGATCTCGCGATGGGGCGGGAGAATCCAGCTCGGGAGGGTTGGCTAAACGATGTTCATGAACGCGAAAGAGATGGTCGAGGGGTTGTCGCAGAACCCGGAGCTTCACGACGCCCGGGTCCTGGAGGCGATGGGCAGGGTCAGGCGCGAGGCCTTCGTTCCAGCGCAGCTCCGGAAAATGGCCTACGCCGACCGAGCGCTGCCCCTCGAGCACGATGCCACGATCTCGCAGCCCTACGTAGTTGCCTTCATGACCACGGCCGCCTGCGTAAGCCGGGGATCGCGGGTCTTGGAGGTAGGAACCGGCAGTGGATACCAGGCCGCGGTTTTGGCCGAGATGGGGGTCGAGGTCTTTTCTGTCGAGTATGTGGAGGAGCTGGCGCGAAAGGCATTCTCGCGCCTCGAGGAGCTCGGGTACGGGAACGTTCGGGTTCGCCACTCTGACGGCAGACAAGGCTGGGTCGAAGAGGCTCCTTTCGATTCGATCATGGTGACTGCCGCCTCCGAGGATATTCCGCCCCCGTTGGTGGAACAGCTTCGTGAGGGCGGACGTCTCGTCATACCAATTGGGAACGATAGCCAGCTCCTAAAGGTCTTCGTGAAGACACCGCGAGGCTTGGAGCCTGAAGCCCAGGTGCCCGTGCGTTTCGTTCCTCTCCGTAGGGTCCCCGACCGCGGTTGAGGGAATAGAGGCCCCAGCGACAGGGTGGCTGCGGGTCCGCTTTGGCGCAAGCGGTGCCTGAAGGAGAAATGGACTCGCCTTTCCAGGTGGTGAGTCTCTTTGGGCGCAATAGTTCTTCGTGGAGTCGGCTTCCGCTCGGGGTGGATAACGGCGAACAGCAATGCGGTGCGTGCTTCCTGTGGCCGAGCCCAACGCCAAACAACTCTTCCGCGAGCGATGGGCATGTCTTGTTCGGCGCCGTCGACCTAGCTTCATGGAAGCGAAGATCCTTGTTTCCAGGGACCTGGACAGGCCCACGTACGTTCGTTGAGCCGGTTTACTCTTCTTGATTAATCATTCGGCGCTTTGAAGGATGTCTGGTTGGTTGACACAGGATAGGCTTTTCGGATTTAGAAGGCGGCGGGGGTTGTTTGAGTCCTGTTTCTAGCCGCAAAGCAACCGCAATGCGGCGAAAGTCTGTTGAGGTGGCCCAAGACATGTGGCTGGCTGATCCAATACTGAAGAGGCGACCGGTCAACGTGACTCGACGGCTGGATCCCATGAGCCGCACCCTTTTCTTGTCGCTCCGAGACGTCGTGACCGCGTTGGGTGAGGATGGACCGGTTCTTCTTGGCTGCATATGCTCCTTTCCGCAGATGGTGTCCCCTTTGCTTCGAGCAAGCAGGGATGCCGACGCGGTACTGCTACTCTCTCCTGGTGGAGAGCTTGCAAACCCGAGAGCCCATCACCTCTTCTTCGAGCTGGTTCGTTCGGCGGCCGAGAAGATCGGCACCAGCAGGCCCGTGGTCCTCTTGCCTCCTCCCGTGGAGGTTCTGTCCGCCGGTGCGGACACCAACGCCGAGAGGGTCTACTCTCTTTTGGACGCTGGATACACATCGTTGACGGTGATGGCCAGGGGTCTCAACTCACCAGAGCTGCCAAGAAGCATAGTCGAGACGGCGGGCCCCGCCCTAGACCATGAACTCGGTTTGGAGGTGCTCGTAGAGCCCGGTGAAGAGGATGATGCCGGCAGGGTAGCGGGAGCATTGAGGCTTCTTGGAGCGGAGACCGACCTCTTCGGAGTTTGGGGCGGGGGAGGGGTAGGGCTTGCGGCCTTGTCCTCCGAGGTCGAGCCGATTGGGTGCTCCTGGCGGGAGGGGGACGAGGACGACGAGCTCGCCGAAGCCCTTAGAAACACCATCGGCTCTGGCGCTAGAATGGTTACCGTTCGCAGCGTCTTCTCTCGAGCGGTGATTGAGGGCTTGCCGCGTGCTGCAAGGGAGCGCCTTCGAGGCAAAGTGGATGAAATGGGTTCCACCATCAGCCTCATCCCCGAGATCACGATGGAGCTGGAGGCCTTGAGCCCCGACGCCTTGGATCGTGTCGAGGCCAGGCTATACGCCGAGGCGGAGGAGCTGCTCTCCCTATTTCGCCTAGAGGGCACCAGCACTTGGATCCGTGACCGATTGGCGGGCTAGATTCCAATGCGAGTCATCGGAGGAAGTGCCCGTGGTCGCCGCATAAGAGCCCCATCAGGTCTCACTACGAGACCCACCAAGGACAGGGCACGGCAGACGTTGTTCGACGTGCTGGGGCAGCGTTGTGACGGGCTGCGAGTCTTGGATCTCTTCGCGGGTAGCGGCGCCCTCGGCATCGAGGCCCTATCGAGGGGAGCAGATGAGTGCGTTTTCGTCGAGCAGGACAGGCGCGCCCTGGATTTTCTTCGAGGAAACCTACGGGAGCTGGGATTTTGCGACCGAGCGAAAGTTCGCAAGGGCGATGCCCTAAAAGTCGACGTCTACTCCTCGGAGGGACCATTCGATCTCGTACTCATGGATCCCCCGTATTTCTTGGAGTCCCTCATTCCCTTGGAACTAGTTGCCCTTCATTCTTCGCGCCTCTTGTCGGAGGAAGCACGCATCGTGATAGAACACTTTAGGCGCGAAGAGCCTTTGGCCCGGATTGGTCCCTTGACTGCGGTCGATCGCCGGCGCTTTGGCGAAACAATGCTCACTTTCTACAGCTACGACGAGAAACGCCCATGAGGCATGCAATCTACCCAGGATCCTTCGACCCGATCACAAATGGCCACCTAGCAATCGTGGAGCGAGGGCTTCGGCTCTTCGACAAACTGATTGTCGCCATTGCTCGAAACCCTCGCAAGCAATCTCTCTTCTCGGTAGAGGAGCGCAAGGAGATCATCAGCGAGGCCCTTGATCAACATGCACGAGTCGAGGTGGATGCCTTCGATGGTTTGCTGGTGGACTACTGCAAGCGTCGAGGCACGCACATGGTCCTTCGAGGCCTACGAGCGGTCTCCGATTTCGAGTACGAGTTTCAGATGGCGAATATGAACCGCAAGCTCGATCCTGGCTTTGACACGGTCTTCTTGATGACCGGTGAGGATCACTTCTACATCTCCAGTCAGTTTGTCAGGGAGGTCGCCACCTTTGGAGGAGATGTCTCTTGTCTAGTCCCCCCCGGCGTGAGCAAGAGACTCATCGAAAAATGCAAGAAAGGGGACGGGACATGATTGATCTGGCTAGTCGGGTTTCCAGCGCGGCTCCATCCGCCACCCTCGCGGTAGCAGCGAAGGCTAGGGAACGAGCCAGAAAGGGGCTCGAGGTGATTTCCTTTGGCACGGGGGAACCGGACTTCGATACTCCGGCTCATATACGCGCGGCTGCGGCTGAAGCCCTGGAGAAGGGCCTGACTCGCTATCCGCCAGTGAACGGAATTGAAGAGCTTCGTGAGGCGGTGGCAAGTGAGCTCGAGAGCCTGCGAGGCCTCTCCTATAGCCCTTCCTCGGTTCTTGTGACTGTTGGCGCGAAGCAGGCAATCTACAATCTGTGCCAAGCCGTCTTGGAACCAGGATCGGAGGCCGTAATCGTCTCACCGTACTGGGTGAGTTATCCGGAAATGGTTTCTCTTGCCGGAGCGAGGCCCGTTGTCGTTCATGCCGACTTCGAGGAGGACTTCGTCCCCCAGGTCAAGAGAATAGCCGCGGCCATGAACGAGGGCACGCGCCTTTTGATGCTCAACTCGCCGAGCAACCCCGCTGGCGCCGTAATCCCCGAGGCAACGCTCGTCGAGCTTGCCGATGTGCTTCGCAAGTACCCCAAGGTTGTGGTGATGACCGATGACATCTACTCGAAGATACTCTTCGACGATGTTCGGTTCTCTAACCTTGCGATGGTGGCTCCCGATCTTCGTGAT
Organism: Deltaproteobacteria bacterium; assembly: GCA_007128675.1. Taxonomy (GTDB): domain Bacteria; phylum Myxococcota; class Myxococcia; order SLRQ01; family SLRQ01; genus SKWY01. The sequence continues at coordinate 4,062 of SKWY01000369.1, forward strand.
CGAATCGTCATCGCCGATGGTGTCTCCAAGGCCTACGCCATGACGGGCTGGCGAGTTGGCTGGGCCGTGGGGCCCGACAGGCTCATCAAGGCGATGTCGATAGTCCAAGGTCAATCGACGAGTGGCGTTACCGCATTCGCTCAAGCTGGTGCAATCGCGGCGCTCACGGGAGATCAAAGCGTCGTTGACAGCATGGTGGAGGAGTTTTCCCTCAGACGGGATCGAATGACCGCAATGCTCAACGCAATAGACGGCGTCAGCTGTAGAGCACCGTCTGGGGCGTTTTATGCTTTTCCGGACGTGCGGAAGCTGATGGGTCGTCGATATGGAGACGAGGAGCTTCGCACTAGCGGGGACATGGCAAGAATCCTAATAGAGAAGCAAGGGCTCGCCGTGGTTGATGGCGCTCCTTTCGGGGCCGAAGGTTTCATTCGACTCTCCTTTGCTGCATCCATGGAGCAGATCGAAAGAGGCGTGAGCAGCCTAGAGCGGTTCGTGACAGGCTTGTCCTAGCTCAGCTGGGATAACTCAAAACGTCAGACGGCCTCAAAGCGTTGGTGGCCGGGGCGCCTTTTGCTTCGCGAGGAAGACGGCCTTCTTCTGGCGAAGGAGAAGGGCCGGTCTTCGTTCGGACCACAGGTTGGTCGATGCCGACTCACTCGGTGTAGGCTATCACTCTCCAAGCGCCATCACGCTTCTGGAAGATGCCTATATAGGCGTGGCCACCAAGGTTGGCGATGGCCACCCAGGCATCAGCGAGATCAAGTCCTTCGAGCCGCCTTGGCGGCGGGCCGTGTCTCTCGATCATCCTCTCGGCGGGGAAGACGCGCATCCCAAAAAAAGGCAAACGCGAAAGGTCGCTGCTGCGAAATGCGACCTGGAGCTTGTTCGCAAGGTCAGCCCGATCCTCGACCGTCTTCCCATCTAGGTTGAAGGGGTAGTCGGCCAGCTCCACGATAGCCTCGGGAACACCTGCTATCAGCGCTTGAAAGAAAAGAAGGGCCGTCGAACGAAGAGCAGTGTCAATTGGCTCCAATGGATCTGCGTGAGGTTTGGCCTCCGAAACCGTCGAGTCAGCTTCGGTTTTGGGCGAATCGGCCGGCTCCTCCCTCGTGAGACCGTCGGGCTCGCGATCCACTTGCTCCAAGGCCTCTTCTGTCCCCTGGCTGACGTCATCGGCGGCAAGGCTCGTTGAGTAAGAAAGAGACAGCAATGCCGCCGTGAGCCAAAGCTTCTTCTGTCTTCGAGGCTCCATTGTCTCTCTTCAGTCTGTCATGGTTGAGGGCAGGCAAGTGTCCATCGAGTAGCTAATCCTATCGCAGAAATCGTTCTCGATGGTGTTTCTGTTGAACCCATCTCGAATCCGACGAAACCGGGGCCTGGGACCCTGATGATTCCGCAAGACAGCGATGGTTTCTTTGATTCCCTCGTTTGCTTCTCGAAACATGGGACAGCCTCGCCCGGGCTCTTCATGGTGGCCGTGCAAGCAGGTGAGGCGAGGGCGGTCCACGCCCCAATTCATGAGAACCTCGATAGCCTTCGAAGAGTTCGTTGCTTGGACCTGCGTGGATAGGATCTTCCCCATCTTCGCCGGCGATAGACCCTAGATGCAAACGAGCAGCGCGCTGGAATACCTCTGGAGCTAGCCCGGCAAGCAAGCTTCCCTGCTGAACCCAAAGAGATTTTCTGCAATAAGGAAACGGACAGGTCGAGCCTTGCAAGCTTGACCAAAGCTGCACGCACGCGTAGCTTGACCATCAAATTGATTCAAAGCGTTGGTCACGATTAGGGCTGACGCATTAGAAAGGGACAGCCCATGAACAATGAACCACAAGACAACCAGGGCACCGAGCAGAGCGCTGAAGCGGCCCCGGAGCCCTCGGCGGGTCAGCCGGAGCCCACACCAGGGGCAACACCTGCCGGGACGATGCAAGGCGATCCGGTCATGGTTTTCCTGGCTTACTTCGGGATCTTCGCCCTGATTCCCTTGCTAACGGTCAAGGACAACGACTACGTCCGATGGCACGCAAAGCAAGGCCTCACATACCTCGTTACAGCGATTGTTGTTTTTATCGCCTTGACGATCGCTTCGGCAATCTTCTCCTTCATTCCGGTCGTTGGAGGCATCATCACAACGCTTCTCGGCCTCCTAATGCTTCTATTGAGCCTCGGCTTCTTCGTGCTGTGGGTCCTGGCTCTCGTCAAGGCGTTTGGCAACGAGCGTTGGAAGATACCGGTGGTAGGTGATCTTTCCGAACGCTGGTAGCCTCGATTCCCGAGCACGTGCCTAGAGCAGGGGGCTGCTTGCACAATGAAGGCGAAATGCCTTCATTGTGTGTGGACCGTCTAGACACGAATGCCGGGACTAATCCTGATTTTCGCCGGATAGGCGAGAATCAGTAGTCGTCCTCGAGGTCTTCATCGACCTCTTCTTCCTCGTCGTCCTCGACGTAGACTTGAGGACGATCCTCCGAGCTGTCCAGGTCTAGACGTAAATGAAAGCCGCGAAGACGACTAGCTGTCGCCAAGAGTTCCTCAGTTGCGCCTGCGACATCGGCCACATGGGTCGGATCCGCCTCCTCCCCGCAGTCCGGGCAGACCAAGGATGGCTCTTCCGCCAGATCGGCCAGTTCGGCGTCCACTGCTCCTCCACACCTTCGACAGGAAAATTCGAGATCCATGACCTGGCCGATATTTCGCCAAGTTCGTCTTGTCAAGCCGCTTGACGAGGCTCACTCATCGAGCATCGACCTTCGCAGGCGACTTGGTCTCTTCGCTGGGATTCGACCATTCCGATGGCTCGAAGGAGTTCCTTCGGCGGTACGGGCTCCCCACAAGATCGACCTCGTTGTGATACAAGACTTACCTTCGACTTCAAGCGTGTGATGGAAAAGGCGACTTTGGTCAGTTGTTCGGAGTATGCCGAAGCCATCGTGCGGCATATGGATTGAACGAACACTTTGGAAACAGATCTTGAATTCATTCTCAAAGCGGCGACGCGCTTTGCTGCGGCGCCTGGGAAGCGAGGCTAGCTGATGAGGGTCCATGAGTATCAGGCAAAGGAGATTCTTGGGCGCTTCGGCGTTCCTGTCCTCGAAGGCCGGTTGGTAAAGAGCCCCGAGGCAGCACAGGAGGCGGCCGAGGACCTTGGTGGAGGAACCGTGGTGGTCAAGGCCCAAATACACGCCGGCGGCCGCGGTAAGGGCGGAGGCGTGAAGCTCGCAAAGAACGCAAAGGAGGCTCGTGACCTTGCCTCCAGCATTCTCGGCATGCAGCTCGTTACGCCGCAGACCGGACCCGCCGGACAGCTCGTTCGAAAGGTCTTCATCGAGTCCGGGTGCCAGATCGAAAGGGAGCTATACGCGGGGATCACGCTTGATAGAGAGCGAAGCCGCCTTGTTCTGATGGCCTCCACTGAAGGTGGGGTCGAGATCGAGGAGGTTGCCGCTCGGGATCCCTCCAAGATACTCAAAGCCGAGATTCACCCCTTTTTGGGCCTTCGATCCTATCAAGCCCATGCCATGGCCAAAGCCCTCGATCTACCCCCCAAGATCGCTCGACAGTTCGTGCGTTTCGCTGGTGCCCTGGCCAAGGCCTTCATGGAGACCGACGCCACCTTGGTGGAGATCAATCCACTGGTCATCACCCGAGCACAAGAGCTGGTAGCTCTCGACGCCAAGATGACGTTCGATGACAACGCGCTCTACAGGCACAAGGAGATCCAGAGCTACCGAGACCTGGCGGAGGAGGATCCACGGGAGGTCCAGGCCGCGGAGTACGACTTCTCATACATCGCTTTGGATGGAGATATCGGCTGCATGGTCAATGGCGCAGGACTGGCCATGGCTACGATGGACATCATCAAGCTTCACGGCGGGACGCCCGCCAACTTCCTTGATGTCGGAGGCGGGGCAACCAAGGAGGCGGTAACGGGCGCGTTCAAGATCCTGCTGGGCGACGAATCGGTGAAGGCCGTTCTTGTCAACATATTCGGCGGCATAATGAAGTGCGATGTCATCGCCGAAGGAGTAGTGGCTGGTGCAAGCGAGGTCGGGCTCCAGGTTCCGCTCGTCTGCCGGTTGGAGGGCACGAACGTCGAGGCTGGTCGTCGCATTCTCGCCGAGTCCCCGCTCAAGATCATCGCAGCGACCACCATGGCGGATGCGGCAGCCAAGGTCGTAGCCGCCGCCAAGGAGCAGCACTGATGGCAATCCTGGTGAACAAGGAAACTAAGGTCATCTGCCAAGGGATCACCGGCGGCGCAGGTTCGTTTCACAGCCGACAGATGCTCGAATACGGAACCCTTTTGGTTGCAGGAGTTACGCCGGGTAAGGGAGGTACGCTCTTCAACGAGACAGTGCCGATTTTCGACTCGGTTGCCGAGGCGGTAGCCCAAACAGGCGCGACGGCCTCGGTCATCTTCGTTCCTGCGCCTTTTGCGATGGACGCCATTTTGGAGGCCGTGGATGCAAAGGTGGGCCTCGTTGTCTGTATCACCGAGGGTGTCCCAGCGCTCGACATGATGCTCGTCCGCGAGCGCATGGCCGGCTCCGACACGGTGCTAATCGGACCGAACTGTCCGGGGATCATAACGCCCGGGGAATGCAAGATAGGGATCATGCCGGGCCACA
>SKWY01000164.1 GCA_007128675.1 Deltaproteobacteria bacterium
AGCAGCACATAGCGGCGGGCAGAAGGGTTCTCGAGGCCGGAATCGAGCTTTCCGAATACGTCATGCCCGGGTTGGGGGGGCGAGAGCTCTCGGAGGCGCACGCAACAGAGACGGCCGATGCGCTGAATCGAATCAACCCACACTTCATCAGGCTGCGCACGCTGGCGGTACCCAAGATGGCCCCGATATCCGAGGATCTAAGGGCGGGCCGGTTCGAGAAGCCGACCGATGTGGAAACATCAAGGGAGATTCTTTTGTTTCTTCAGAGTCTCCAGGGCATAGACAGCTACGTGAAGAGCGATCACATCCTGAACTTGTTCCAGGAGATCGACGGCAAGCTGCCCGAGGATAAAGACGCGATGACTTCGGTCATCGAGCGCTTCTTGAACATGACGGCGTCACGCCAAGTCGTCTTCCAGGTTGGTCGCCGGCTCGGCAGGCTGCAGAGGCTCGCCGACTGCGACGACCCCCGTCTCGTCGCCCCCGTCGAGGCGGTGATTGTCCAGCATGGCATCACTCCCGAGAACGTGGACGATTTCGTAGACTCGATGATGCGGCGATTCATTTGAGGTGCCCTCCGTTTCGGAGGTCCTGTTCGTAAGAAACTCGTATTCCGCCCACGATTCCATAAAGCTGGTTAAGCTATGAGTGGGCCGCTGACAGACACCGTCTTCTTGTAACCGGCCAGTTCATTAGCGGCATATCGGGGGAGTCAGGGACGGGGAAACCGTGGCTCCACACCAGTGAGCCCGCGTCTCATGTCCTCGAACCAGACTGTGTAGCACTCATGCAGGTCGAGGAACTGAGCGCAGTAGGCGGTGCCGTCTTCAAGCGTGTCATAAGGGTTTAGGAGCTCGGGACTGCCCTGGGCTACACAGTCCGTCGTGTACCACCAGTCGATGGCGTTTCGGATTTCGTGGACCAGGATTTGCGCACCCCATTCCTGGAAGCCGTGCTCCGCCCCCGCGCACACCCACCAGACGCCGCACCCGTGCGTAGGCATGGACGCGATTGCCGCGCCCTTGACCCCGTGGTCTGCTCCCATGGCTCCGCCCGCGGCCCAAACATCGAGATCGGGATCCTCGCGGTCGCACTCCCACAGGGTCGTCGTCACGAGGGCGCCGTCGGGGAGAATGTCCTCGTCTACATCCCATGGCATGACGAAGATGCCGCCCCAGCGCTCCGGGGGCATGACGAAGGGATGGGAGGCCTCTTCCCAAGAGAGCTGCAGACTGGAGTGTCGTTCGAGAAAGTCGATTCCCTCGGCTACGAGTTCGTCTTGACAGTCGGCCTTATCGCCCACGTGCACCAGGACCATGTGGGCCGGCTCCGTGAGAACGCAGGAGAGCACGTGATCGAGGACGCACTGGCCCGACTCTTCGTCGCAAGCGTAGCCGTCGGTGCAGTCACCGCAGGAACCGTCGCAGCCGTCGCTCCCACAGTCTCTTCCTTGACAGTCGGACACGCAGGTATCGAGAACGCACTGGCCCGTCTCCTCGTCGCAAGCGTAGCCGGCGGCGCAGTCGCCGCAGGAAATGCCGCAAAGGGGATGGGGGCCGCAGTCTCGGCCGCCACAATCGGCGCTATTCGGACAGTTGATGTCGGGATCCGAGGCGTTATTGCAGGCGGAGCTAGTCAGCAGGAGAACAATCGCCAGCGAGAGCAATGATATGGGCTTCACTGGCGGGACTCCTTTCGAATCGTTCTTTTCGCCTTCGATGTGGCACATCCGGCTCGAAGATGAGGCCTGAGCCCTTCGAGGTTGCAAGCAGTTTCTTGCGAAGAGTCTCGAGAGATGACGATCGCTAGAATCATAAACCTGAATCCACAATCCTCACTAGCTTTGCGAGGGTGCTGGAGAAGCCGGTCTGACAGATGGCGTCCATGATGTGATCATACCTCGGGAACATCCTCGCAAGCTCTAGGTAACGCTGTCCTGGTGGATCGCCTCCGCACCAATGGGGAGAGCCGGTGATCCTGCTCTCGCGCTGGTCTTGTTCATTGTTTGGATCGTAGACCTCTTTCTGATGACATGCAGCCATGGCGCAGTCTCATCCAAGCAGTTGTACCGACCGGGGTTGGGGAAAGCCTCTGCCGCCATGTTGCTTGACGGCTCGCCCCTCGGGCGCACCCGGCGATTGAGTCAACCGAAAGCACTCCTTCGACCATCAGACATGATAACCGCATGGACCTTTTTCCTATCGTAGTATCGGGGCTCTTGGAGGCGCTGCGTCATGAAGAGCACATGATGAACCCGTCTTGGGCCGGTTAGGCAAAGTGCGGACATCGGCTGGCGTCTCTCTCGCATGCCCCTCTGTCGCCCTAGTTTGGCACCTCGCCTTCCGTCTAGTATTGCTCGCCATGTCGCGAAAGCGCCTTGTCGAGCTACCCATAGACCCGCTCCTGCCGAGGATCGTCGAGGCGGTTTGTGAAGAGGGCGTCCTCGTACTGCAGGCAGAGCCTGGGGCAGGCAAGACTACGCGGATCCCTCCGGCGCTCCTCGAGATCTCCGGCCAGAAGGAAATACTCGTTCTGGAGCCCAGGAGGATTGCGGCCCGTCTCGCTGCCGTTCGAGTCGCCGAGGAGCTTGGAGAGGCTGTCGGAGGGACCGTTGGCTACCAGGTCAGGCACGAGAATATGTCGGGCCCGGCGACGCGCCTGCGCTTCGTCACCGAGGGCATCTTCACAAGGCGGCTGATCGACGATCCCATGCTCGAAGGTCTGGGCATCCTCGTCCTCGACGAGTTTCATGAGCGAAGCCTTCACTCCGATCTCGCGTTGGCGGTTGCAAAGGCTCTTCGAGAACGGACCAGGCCGGACCTGAGGCTAGTGGTGATGTCGGCGACGATCGAGGCTGTGGCCATAGCGGAGCACCTAGGCGGCGCGCCCGTGATCCAGGCGGAGGGGAGGGCTCATCCAGTTGAAATCGAGCACCTGGATCGTCCCGACGAACGGGCGCTTGAAAAGAGGGTGGCGGCCGCCGTGCGCAGTGTGGTCAGAGAAACGGATGAGGCGGCCAACGGCTCCTTCGCCGACATACTCGTCTTTTTGCCCGGCGCCGCACAGATCCGTCGAGTAGGCGAGCTTCTCGAGCCTTTCGCCGGGCAAAGGGATCTCGAGCTGGTTCCGCTGCACGGCGCTCTTAGTGCCGGGGATCAGGACAGAGCCGTGCGCCGGGGTGAGCGTCGCAAGGTGATACTCGCGACCAACGTCGCCGAGACGTCGATCACCCTCCCATCGGTGACGACGGTCGTGGATACGGGCCTTTTTCGCCTCGCATCCTACTCGCCATGGACGGGGCTTCCGAGCCTCGAGGTTCGGCCCGTTTCGAGGGCATCGGCGGCCCAGCGGGCGGGTCGCGCGGGACGGGTCGCACCGGGGCGCTGCGTCCGCCTCTACTCGAAGCACGACCTTCTCGCCCGGCCAGCCGAGACGGCTCCCGAGATCGAGAGAGTCGATCTCTCCGAGCTTTGCCTCTCTCTCTCGGCCTCGGGGATCCCCGATCCTCTCGAGCTTCCATGGCTTGATAGGCCTCCCGAGCCGGCCTTGAAGGCTGCTCGGACGCTTCTGTCTCGGCTGGGCGCCGTTGGTGAGTTTGGCGCTCCTACCGAGATCGGAGAAGAGATGGCGCGGTTTCCCGTTCATCCTAGGCAGGCGCGGCTGCTCGTCGAGGCCGGCCGCAGGGGGGTGTACTCGCCCGCTTGCGCCATCGCCGCACTCTTGGGCGAGCGCGACGTTTTCGCCGTTGGAAAAGACCTGGTTTCTACAGAGGCGAGAACTGTCGGTCCCTGTGATCTTCTCGAGCGGTACGAGAGGGTTCGGGAGGCCGGCGCCCTCGGCGGCCGGTGGAAGGGCGACGGTGCAAGAAGACTCGGTCTGGACCCAGGGGTCCTACGAAGAGTGAAACGCGCCTTCTCGCAGCTTCTTCGCCTCGGCGGCGAAAAGGAGCCCTTCGTTGGGAGGCAGCCGCTCTCGCAGGAGGAAGAAACAGCTCTCCGGATCTGTGTTCTCTCCGCTTGGCCCGACAGGGTCGCGAAACGCAGGAGGCCTGGTGAGTCGGCGTTCGTGCTGGCCGAAGGGGGCGAAGTGCGTCTCTCCTTGGCGAGTGTCGTAAGGGAGGCCGATTGGCTGGTGGCCGTGGATGCGACCTATAGAGGCAAGAGCGTGTCCGTGCATCTTGCGACGGCCATCGAGGCGGACTGGCTTCTCGATCTCTTTCCGGAGCGGGTGAGAGAGGGGCTCGAGGTGACGTGGAACGCCAAGGCTCGCCGTGTGGAGGCGCACTCCAGGATGCTCTTCGAAGAGGCGGTGTTGATGGAGAGCCGAGAGCGGGCTTCCGATCTGCCGGAGGCCTCGCGGCTACTGGCGGAGCAGGCCCGTCGCGCCGGCATCGAGGCTTTCGCCGATCCTCGCGCGGTGGAGAATATCGCCGGCCGCCTCAGGGTCGCCGCGGTGGGAAGACCCGAAGGAGGGTACTCCTATCTCGAGGATTGCCCCGGCGATCCATCAGCCGCATCGTCCGTTGTCGAGAGTCCTGGGGTACAAGGTGAGGCCATCGAGAGACTCTGCGAGGGGCGCACTCGTTTCGACGAGCTATCGACAGAGGGCTTGATCGAGGCGATCCTTGCCCCCTTGTCTCCACGGGCGCGGGCGGAACTCGAAGAGCTGGCACCGACGCATATTGCTCTGCCTGGTCGTCGAAGGGCTCCGGTGCACTATCCGGCGGGCGCCAAGCCTCATGTTGCTTCCCGGATACAAGATTTCTTCGGCTTGAAGGAGACTCCGAGGATCGCAAGAGGGAGTGTGGAGCTGGTCGTCCACCTCTTGGCTCCCAATGGGAGGCCGGTCCAGGTGACCCAGGATTTGGCGGGCTTTTGGAAGAGGCATTACCCCGAGATCCGAAGAGAGCTCTCGCGGCGCTATCCAAGGCATGCTTGGCCCGAGGAGCCGGGCTAGGAAATGTGGGGGAGGCAGGGGCTCTGCCCGCCGGCTATGCGGCTGACGAGTGCGCCGAGCTGCACTTCATCGATTCGAGGCTCGAAGCCGTCGTCTCTTCGCGAAAGGGGCCGCGGCCACGCCAAGAGAAGACGGGGTATTCGAGACCCCACTCGCGGGCCGCTATCTGGGCAGGCCTTGACGTCGGCGAGTGTCGGGAAGGGCCATGCGCACATGCGGACCCGAAAGAGAACTGCCGCTTCTTGCTGACTTGCAGGAGCTGTAGTGGCTACACTCAAGCAATGAGAGCGTCCGACATGCGCCGCTCGGTGTGCGTATCCGATGCACGTCCCAATCAGGTGCTTCTCGCTCTTTTTGCGGTGGCGCTCGCGGGTGTGCTGAAGGCATGGCTGATTGTGGTGAGCTTGGTTTGGGGCTCCCTGCTGGTTTTTGGGGTGCTCCCGGCTATCGAATGGTTCGTTACTATTTGGATAGGGCTCCTCTTCTTGGCCCCTTTCCTTGCCTTGGTGTTTCTGCCGTTCATCGTCCGCAAGCTCCAAGGCGGGTGGGTGGCCATGCTAGTAGGAGCGTTGAGTGGAGCGATTGTCCTGGCTGCGCCATATCCCAGCCTTTGGCCCACGTACCTCCCCCGACAGGACCAGGCCAAGATCGTTTGGTGGGAGGTTAAGGATCGGGCGCGAGGTCTTGGGAGTACCTGCAACACCTGGTGGCGTAGTTCGTGTAGGTCGGGCCGAACATGCCTTCGCACCGCGAAGGGCTCATGGCGGTGTTTTGCCGCCAAGCAGAGCCCGCCCTGTCATGGAGAAGACGCCAAGTGTCCTCCTGGTCATGTATGTGTTTGCACCTGTCGTACGGGCGACACGCCGGTAGGACCCTATAGGTATTGTTGGTGGCTTTGCGTCAAGGAGGCGGACGGCCCGCGATTGTGGAAGCACCCGCGTTGCGAGGAAGAAGCCTCCCCGCAGCCGTCGCAAGGGAGAACCATCAAGGACTTTGCCCCTCCTCTCCACTGATGGCTTTCAGCCGACCGATCGGCAACTTGTGAGTTATTGAGATCTAGCGGGACTGGTCTTACGACCTGCTCGACCCCATACTCCCGTCCATGACATCCGGTGCGACAAACGGGGGAGATGGAACCCGTACGAACGACGAGAAGGCGAGGGCGGCGAGGCTCATCGTGGCAAAGAGGCCGATGCCCGCCTATCGAGGGCTCCTGGAAGCGGGCGAGCTCGAGAGGAGAGCCGAGAGCGCCGTGGCAGCCCTCTCGGAGTGTCGCCTTTGCCCCCGTGACTGCGGTGCGGACAGATCGCGGCCCAGCTTTGGCGGCGCGGCAAAGCGTGACGAGACCGAGGGCAAGGAGGATGGTGAGAAGAGCCATCGAAAGCGCGCCGCGTTCTGTTCCACTGGAAGGTACGCCCGGGTTTCATCCGCCTCGCCTCACTTCGGAGAAGAAGCCTGCCTTCGCGGCAGAGGCGGCTCGGGGACCATCTTCTTCTCCTCCTGCAACCTTCGTTGCGTGTTCTGCCAGAACTGGGACATCAGCCACGTCGGCGCCGGCGCCGAGGTGAGAGCGGAGCGCCTCGCCGAGATCATGCTCGGGCTCGCCGAGCAGGGTTGTCACAACATCAACCTGGTGACTCCTTCACACGTGGTTCCCCAGATCTTGGAGAGTCTCGTCATTGCGGCACGGGAAGGGCTCGATGTCCCCGTTGTATACAACTCCAGCGGCTACGACTCCTTGGAGACGCTGGCTCTTCTCGACGGAGTCGTGGATATCTACATGCCCGATTTCAAGTATTGGGATTCGAAACGGGCTGCCCGCCATTTGAAGGCGGCGGACTACCCGGAGGTGGCAAGACAGGCTCTCCGGGAGATGCACAGGCAGGTCAAAGATCTCGTGACTACGAAGGATGGGGTCGCCGTGCATGGAGTCCTGGTAAGGCATCTGGTCATGCCCGGTGGGACGGACGAGACCCGCCAGATCCTGCGCTTTCTGGCCGATGAGATCTCGAAGGACACCTACGTGAACCTGATGGACCAGTACTACCCTTCCGGCGAGGTCGATTCCGGGCGGCATCCGGAGCTGTGCCGACGCCCCGATGCCTCGGACTTCGAGTCCGCATACTCGGCGGCCGCCGAAGCCGGCATCTGGCGGCTCGACGAGAGGCGGCGCTTCATCTGGTAGTCGGTCTTCCCGTCGGGCTCCTTTGTCATGACCGGCCTCCGTGTTGTAGACGGTTTCGCTGACGGCTGATCGAGCGTAGCCGTCCAGGGCCGATTCGTGACAATAGCCTGTCGAGAGAGGCCGCGCATTCATTCTATCTGCACGACAACCGGCTCTCCCAGAATCCACGTGGCATTCAGTTGCCGGCCGCCTAGGATGACCGTGTGAGCCCCTGGTACATCGATGCTTGGCTCCATCATGGGTTTGCTCAGCCAACTGGTCTACTTCTTTTCGGCCAATGCATGAACGCTGCCTTGAGAACATGGATTCGCGCTGGCAGGATAGACTCAAAGGCTAAGTTTCCCAGCTACGGTCTCCTCCCTCATGGAGCCGGTCCGCAGGTTTGTTTGGACTGATGCGATGCGTAAATCGCGGGCCGAGGAGTCGTGGTACCGTGAACTAGATCGGTGTTAGCGCCGATAGGCCCTGCTCCTATGTATGTCCTCATTCCCTCAATCCCAAAAGGATCCGCAGAATATGAGAAATGTCCGGCCTCTTGGGTGTAGGCGGTACGCACTGGTGATTGTTTCGTCGTACCTCCTCGTTGGCACGGCGGGATGTGTGGTCGACATGGATCCTGCGACGGAAGGTTTTCTCTGCGGTCCAGGAGGCTCGTGTGAGCACGGCCTCTCCTGCGTCGAGGGGATATGCGTCGTGGATTTCTGCGCCGAGGTGGAGTGCGAGCCAGGCGAAGTCTGCGTGGAAGGTGCTTGTCTCCTGCGGAGTTGTGAGGACAGAGACTGCCCCGAGGGGTTCTTGTGCATTGACGGAGACTGCGTGACATCGGCTTGCGCTGGTGTGAGCTGCGAGGCTGGATACCTGTGCGCAGATGGGCGCTGCTACCCGAACGACTGCGAGGGGGTGTACTGCGGAGCAGGGGTGTGCGTGGGCGGAGAGTGCGCGCCTCGTTCCTGCGTCGGCGTTACATGCCCCGAGGGAGAGGCGTGCGCACTTGGCGAGTGCTACCCGGTGGACTGCGCGCTTGCGTGCGCGCCTGGAGAGGTCTGCGTGGGTGGAGATTGCGCGGAGGCATCGTGTGTGGGAGTCACTTGCGCTTCGGGAGAGATTTGCGGGCGAGGGGTTTGCTGGTCCGTGATGTGCGAGGACGTGATGTGCCCGGAGGGGCAGGTGTGTGACGACGGGGGTTGTCGGCTTGCGAGCTGCGCGGGTGTGGAGTGCCCCGAGGGAGAGCGGTGCGCGGCGGGAGAGTGCCGGCCACAGGACTGCTCGGTCAGGCAATGCGGTCTCGAGGAGGTGTGCGACGAGGAGTTGGATGAGTGCGTCCCGGACGCGTGCTACGGGCGTGTGTGCCCCGAGGGAGAGCGGTGCGCGGCGGGAGGGGAGTGCGTGTCGATCGACTGTGAGGAGATGGGCTGCGGTGAGGGAGAGGTGTGCGATGAGGACGGGACGCGGTGCGTCGACGTGTCTTGCTATGACGTTACCTGCGATGAAGACAGCGAATGCGTACGAGGCACGTGCTACCCGCTGGATTGCGAGG